>NZ_DIJR01000023.1:0-15635 GCF_002421245.1 Sphingobacterium sp. UBA5639 | reverse complement strand
CCCAAGAAGTCTGCTTGATCCAGAAGTTGCCTTTGAAGCTTGTTCGGATGATGGGTAGCTGGTCAAGGAGCATTTGTTTAGTTGGCTGAGAACTTATCAAATTAAAAAAGGCAGATCATTTGATCTGCCTTTTTGGGTAAGTAATCGGGCTCGAACCGACGACCCCTAGAACCACAATCTAGTGCTCTAACCAACTGAGCTATACCTACCGTGATTTTGATGATACAAAAGTACGATTAAACCCTATTCCCTCCAAATATTTGACTGAAAAAAAACAGCGTTTAAAGCCAACTGGGTGAAGATTAGTTTATTAAATTTTAATAAAAAACATCTAAAGGGTTGCATTTCGATAATGCCATGCATTTGGCTGCTCCAAATTTGTCATTTGTGTCCAATTTTTAATAAAAAAGGCGGTTACTATTAAAGAGACCGCCTTTTTTATTAGAAGGAATACCCTTAAATCATTTCTACACTTCTCTTCACAAAAGATGTCAGATCTGCTCCAGACAATAAACCTCTGGATAAGAGTGCTAAATCAAAAGCTTGTTTTGCCAGTTTTGAACCTTCTTCGTCTGATGACGATAAAATTCTTTTGATCAGCGGATGGTTCCCATTGACTGTTACCTTATAATTATCGGGCAATGAACCATAAAAATTCATGCCACCACCTGTCTTGGCCATATCTTTCATTCGACGCATAAATTCATCAATTGTTACCGATACAGGCAGGTCACTTTCATTTAACGCGTCAACTTCAACTTTCATATCTTGGCGCGAAATTGCTTTTTCGAAAACCTCCAGCGCTTTTTTGGATTCTTCTTCTGAAAGGGCCAATTCAACCTTTTCATCTTTTTGGATCAACTTATCGATAACGTCAGCATCTACACGTTTCAGCTGTACCTTATCGCCGCCCTTTTGCTCTAAATAAGCTGCAAAGTGTGTATCCAATGGCCCATCAAGCATCAAAACATCATAACCTTTGTTTAATGCTGTTTGGATAAAGCCATCTTGTTGAGCGGCGTCATGTGTATATAAGTAGACAATGTTACCATCTTTATCTACCTGGATATCTTTGACCTTTTCGTAATACTCTTTAATGGTGAAGCTTTGGTTACCTGTGTTTTTTACTAAACAGAAGTCATTTGCTTTTTCAGCAAATTTCTCATCGCTAAGCATACCGTATTTGATAAATAAACCGATATCCGTCCATTTCTCTTCAAATCCCTTACGGTCGGTCTTAAATATTTCGTTCAATTTGTCAGCCACCTTTTTGGTGATATAACTGTTGATTTTTTTTACGTTACTGTCTGCCTGTAAAAATGAACGGGATACGTTTAACGGAATGTCCGGTGAATCAATTACCCCATGAAGTAACATCAAGAATTCAGGAACAATATCTTTCACCTCGTCGGTGATAAACACTTGTCGAGAATAGAGTTTAATTTTATTACGCTGGATTTCCAGTTCATTTTTAACTTTAGGGAAGTAGAGGATACCTGTCAGGTTGAATGGGTAATCAACATTGAGGTGTATCCAAAACAAAGGTTCATCCATTGAATATGGATAGAGTTCGCGGTAGAAGGCTAGATAATCTTCGTCTTTTAATTCAGACGGTGATTTTGTCCAGGCTGGATTGGTATTATTGATGATATTATCTACCTCTACAGATTTGTATTTTGGTTTTCCTTCTTCGTCTTCACCGTCCTGTTCAGAATTTGTTTTGGTGCCAAAACGGATTGAAACAGGAAGAAATTTAGCATACTTATCTAAAATGTCCTGTAGTCGTGCCTGGCTTAAAAATTCTGTTGATTCTTCATTAATATGTAAGATGACGTCGGTACCACGTGTGGTTCTTGAGCCCGTAGAAATTTCGTAAGATGTACTACCATCGCAAGTCCAATGAGCCGGTTCTGCGCCATCTTGATAGGATAAAGATTGGATTTCTACGGTATCGGCTACCATAAATGCGGAATAGAAGCCTAAACCAAAGCGACCAATGATTTCATTTGCGTCATTTGCCTCCTTGAATTTTTCCATGAACTCTGTTGCTCCTGAGAAAGCGATCTGGTTGATGTATTTTTTTATTTCATCGGCTGTCATACCAATACCATTATCGGAAATAGTGATGGTCTTGGCCGCTTCATCAAATTTTACGTCTACAATCAATTCTCCTGTTTCCCCTTGGTATTGACCCAAAGAAGCCAGACGTTTGATTTTTTGAGAAGCATCAACGGCATTAGATACCAGTTCACGCAAGAAAATTTCATTATCAGAGTATAAGAACTTTTTGATTACGGGAAATATATTCTCCGTGTGAATTGAAATACTACCTTTTTCTGGATTCATAATTTGTATGTCGCTATTTTAATTTTATGATTTGTTTAAAACATACAATCAGTGTTCCAAATCGTCCCTACAGGACATGATGGCAGAAAACCGCCTATTTTGTCATAGGCTCATTCGGTGATTTACGGACTCGTAAAGCAAACTGTCATATAGCGTAAGTCCCTTTCGCTAATTTAGACCTGGGCTCTGTGGGAAGTTGGCGACATGTGCATATTTGGGACCTAATCCAATGATGGCATCCTTCCATAGCAATTCGCCATTACCTTCAAAAATGAGCTGTTGGTGGTATTTGTTTTGTACAGCCCAGCTATTTTCTTTGATTTCGCCGTCCAACTGACCGGCAGACCATCCAGAATATCCGATAAAGAATTTTAATTCGTCAGGTTTTATGCTATCGGTTTGTATGGCTTCAATAAGCTTTTCTTCATCGCCTCCAAAATAGATTCCAGGAGCCACTTCCTCGCCACTTAGCAGTAAATCAAAACGGCTATGTACAAAAAAAAGACTTTCCTGAGCCACAGGACCACCGACGTAGATGGGGAAATTGCAATTCGGTATAGATTCCAATAATTGGCCTATGCGAACATTGGTTTGATTATTTAGGACAAATCCGAGGGAACCCTCTGTATTGTATTCACATAACAATATCACGGATCTGAGGAATCTAGGGTCTAGCATAAATGGCTCGGAAATCAATAGACTTCCTTTTTGTGGGTTTAGTTCGGTAAACATATAGCGCGAATTTTAATTATTTATTGAATTTAATCTTTTTTATTTAATCTATGCGAGATTTGTGCCAAAATTGAGATTTTGTCAATTTCTACTAACTTTATAGAGAAAAAGCAATGATTTTAGTAAGTTTGTGGGATATAAAACAGGTTTCTATGTCCATTCAACATAAAGATATTGCAGCAATCAGACAGGATTACGTATTAGGTAGCCTATCTGAATCGGATGTGGATCGTAATCCAGTCCACCAGTTTAAAAAATGGTTTGATGAGGCTATTCACAGCGAGGTAATCGAGCCTAATGCCATGGTGCTTTCAACGGTGTCATCCGATCAATTACCTTCCTCGCGAGTTGTTTTATTGAAGGACATTGTAGCTGAAGGACTGGTCTTTTTTACAAATTATGAAAGCCGTAAAGGGGAAGACATGAAAGCGAATCCGCATGTTGCCATGTTGTTTTTTTGGCCTGAATTACAAAGGCAGGTCCGAATTGAAGGTGTTATTGATTTTGTAAGTGAGGCCGATTCCGATGAATATTTCCAATCGCGCCCAAAAGCAAGCCGTATCGGTGCACTAGCATCCCCGCAGAGCCATGAAATCCCCAACCGTAGTTTTTTGGAAAACAGGGTGGAAGCACTCGAAAACCAATACAATGGAAGCGATTCTGTACCGAGACCGTCACATTGGGGTGGCTATCTGTTGAAACCGATTTATTTTGAGTTTTGGCAGGGGCGTGCAAGCCGGCTACATGATCGCATAGTCTATAAAAAGGTGTCGGATTCCTGGAAGATTACGCGTATAGCTCCATAAATATGACATTTGACGAAATTAAATCGATGCTTGTTTCCAAATTTGGAACTCAACTTATTCTTAAAGAAGATCGCAACGGGCTGCAGCCTGCACTATTTATAGATAAAGCAGATATTGTAGCCGTTTGTTTATTCCTCCGGGATACAGAAGGCTTATATTTTGATTTTTTAAGCAACCTTACTGCAGTGGATTATCAAACGCATTTTAGCATTGTCTACCATTTAAATTCCTTGCCGTATCAACACAGTTTGGTCTTAAAAGTTGAGTTGTCTGGTCATCGTTCGCTGGATGAACTACCGGAGATTCCTTCGCTTACTTCGGTGTGGCGCACGGCAGACTGGCATGAGCGCGAAGCATTTGACCTGATGGGGATTTATTTTGAGGGACATCCGGACCTTAGAAGGATTTTGCTGCCTGACGATTGGGAGGGCTATCCTTTACGGAAGGATTATGAGGAAGCGGAGAAATATCATGGCATTCATATTAATTGATAGAAATGGCGAATCCAAAATATAAAGAGGCATTACTGCGCTATGAAAAACACCTTACAGAGATCTCAAGTCAGGAAATGGTGTTGAATATGGGACCTCAGCACCCTTCGACACATGGTGTGCTTCGGTTACAACTGATTACAGACGGAGAGATCGTAAAAGAGGTTGTTCCACATTTGGGTTATCTGCATCGTTGTTTCGATAAGCATGCTGAATCGTTGAATTATGCAAAAACAATTCCTTTTACTGATCGCTTGGACTATTTGGCTTCGATGAACAATAGCCATGCTTTCGTTATGGGAGTTGAACGTATGCTTGGCCTTGACAGCAAAATACCTAAAAGAATAGAGTACATTCGGGTTTTGGTCTGTGAACTCAACCGAATAGCATCCCACCTGATTGCTATTGGTACATATGGTATTGATATCGGTGCCACAACGCCATTTTTGTGGTGTTTTCGGGATCGTGAACATATCATGAATATGTTGGAATGGACCTCAGGTTCCAGGATGCTGTACAACTATATCTGGGTAGGCGGGTTATTTTATGATTTGCCCGTTGGCTTTGAAGAGCGCTGTACAGAATTTATCACGTATTTCAAACCTAAATTGGTCGAACTGGATGAGATATTGACACAGAACCAAATATTTATTTCCCGTACGGCTAAAATAGGTGTACTTCCTGCTGATGTTGCTATAAATTATGGTGTATCGGGACCTATGCTGCGTGCTTCGGGAATAAAATGGGATTTGAGACGCATAGATGGTTATTCTGTCTACCCAGAAATTGATTTCGAGATACCTGTGGGAAAAGGTGAAATGGGGGTAATCGGTGATTGCTGGGATCGTTATAAAGTTAGGGTGGACGAGGTCAAGGAATCGGTTCGCATTGTCGAACAATGCCTTGAACGACTACAGAAAGACTTTAAACGTACGGCCGAATTTGATCCGCGCGCTTTGGTCCCGAAGAAAGTGAATCTGAAAGCTCAGGACTACTATGTCCGTGCTGAAAATCCGAAAGGAGAATTAGGGTTTTATTTTGTCACAAAAGATAAATCAGATATCCCGTTGCGGGTCAAGTCAAGGGGCCCAAGCTTTAATAACCTTTCCGTGATTTCAGAACTTGGAAAAGGGGTGCTGATTGCTGATTTAATTGCGATCCTAGGATCGATTGATATCGTTTTGGGAGAGGTTGATCGTTAGACTGCGGTAGTGTGCATGTTTTATAAACGATTTAGCAAAATAAAATAGAGATTGTATTGAAAATGTTGCATGAAAACGCAATTAAATTTGTAATTGAAAGCAATTTTCATCATATTTGCAGTCTCATAATTTAAGTTTATAATTGGTTAATGAAAGCTCGTTACTCCCAAAGTAACGGGCTTCTCTTTTTTATAGCGTGCAATCTATTGATGCTGTGTATTTATGATACTGGTGTGTTGGTTTGAGCTTGAAGGGTTTACAGCCTTTTCTCGCGAGTATTGTTGATTATCCTGTAGATTTCATCTAATTCCTGTACTAGAATTTAACGTAAATGATTACCTTTACTGGTCTTAAATATAAAAAAGTGACGGATAGTTTAGTTATCATTCCAACATATAATGAAAAGGAAAATATTGAAAAAATCATTCGCAAAGTTTTTTCCTTATCACACGCATTTGATATTCTAATTGTAGACGATGGTTCGCCCGATGGGACGGCTACAATCATCAAGAATTTACAGGTTAATGAATTTTCTGGCCGTTTGTTTATCGAAGAGCGAATCGGGAAGCTGGGTTTAGGAACAGCGTATATCCATGGATTTAAATGGGCGCTATCCCGCGAACATTACCGCTATATTTTCGAAATGGATGCAGATTTCAGCCACAATCCAGAGGATTTACTTCGTTTACGGCAGGCTTGTGCGGATGGTGCAGACATGAGCATAGGTTCGCGTTATATCAAGGGCGTGAATGTTGTCAATTGGCCGATGAGCCGTGTGTTGATGTCCTATTTTGCTTCAGTATATGTTCGTTTTATAACGGGAATAAATATCCAGGATGCTACCGCAGGATTTGTTTGTTTCACCAGGGAAGTCCTGAGGACAATCCCACTCGAAAAGATTAAGTTTGTAGGGTATGCTTTCCAGATTGAAATGAAATTCACCGCCATAAAATATGGCTTTGATGTAGTCGAAGTACCCATTATATTCACAGATCGGACCGAAGGCACATCAAAGATGAGCACAAGTATCTTTAAGGAAGCTTTTTTTGGAGTTATCCAATTGAAATTAGGAAGTATCGGAAAGCGGTACAAGAGAAATTAAAAGATCGCTACAATGAACGAGAATTTAGATCCAAATCCAGGGCGTCTGAGCAACACAGATCGTGATATTGAACGGGCATTGCGGCCTCAGGCTTTTGAAGATTTTACAGGTCAGGCTAAAATATTAGAGAACCTCAATATTTTTGTGAAGGCAGCCAGGCTGAGAGGCGAGGCGCTGGATCACGTTTTGCTACATGGCCCCCCAGGCTTAGGAAAGACGACCTTATCCCATATCATTGCTAATGAGATGGGTGTTGGCATTAAAATTACTTCGGGACCTGTATTGGATAAACCGGGTGATCTTGCAGGATTATTGACAAATCTCGAAGAAGGGGATGTCTTGTTTATCGATGAGATCCACCGTTTAAGCCCTTTAGTAGAAGAATATCTCTATTCGGCAATGGAAGATTTTAAAATCGACATTATGCTGGAAACAGGACCGAATGCACGGTCTGTGCAGATCTCCCTTAATCCGTTTACCCTAATCGGGGCAACAACGCGATCAGGACTTTTGACAGCCCCTTTGCGTGCACGCTTTGGAATTAATTCGCGCCTACAATATTATGATGCGAAACTCCTGACAACTATCGTGTTGCGTTCGGCACATATCTTAAACACACCGATTTCTGATGAAGGTGCCTATGAGATTGCACGAAGGAGCAGAGGTACACCCCGGATAGCCAATGCTTTACTGCGCCGTACACGGGATTTTGCACAGATAAAGGGTAACGGAAGCATCGATAAAGAAATAGCGAAATATGCTTTGCACGCGCTTAATGTGGATGAAAATGGTTTAGACGAGATGGACAACAAAATCTTAACGACTATTATAGACAAATTTAAAGGTGGACCTGTCGGTTTAAAAACTGTAGCCACAGCAGTTGGGGAGGATGAAGGTACGATTGAGGAAGTATACGAACCCTTTCTGATTCAAGAAGGATACATTATGCGGACCTCGCGGGGTCGCGAATGTACAGAGGCTGCTTATAAGCATTTGGGCCGTGTCAATCACTCGAAAGGAAATACATTGTTTTAATCGCGAATAGAAACGATACTTTAACTTTTCTGCTGAATAATTTTATTGGTCCGGCTCATTAGGGCTGGACTCGGTTTTGTTCGTTGAAAATAGCTTATCTGAGCCTGTAACTCCTCATGTATCCAAGGGTACTTTTTTCGTAGGTTATTTAAGATGTCCAGGCAGTTGACCAATACAGCGACAGGACATGTAGGTTCGATCATCCATTGGAAGGAATGCTCGATAATTTCTTCTTCTATCTCATTTTGAAGTGTATATTCTTTATTTTTTTTAGACGTTAAAAATAATAGAATTTTAGTATAGCTTCTAAGACAACTCCAGTTTTTTTGTTTTTTTAAATTGTTCAAAAATTGCGGGAGAACAGATTTTAGCAACGCTGTATTCTTTAAAACGATGGTTTCAAATACCCATGCGGCGCGAAAGGCAACCTTTTTATCCTTCTCTAAGGAGATGTTCAGCAGATCAGCCAGGGTTATTCCTTGGAGCATCTCCAAAGAAAAATCCGTTACCTCGAAAGATCTCAAGGTAACGGATAAAAATGCTAATTTTTCATTGTAGGTCATGTAACCGTTATTTTTGTGGCTTTTCTCGATTCATTTCAGTCATGTCAACTTCGTTCATCTTGGAATCACCCAATAGATATTGGCTAAAGTAATCGCCCATTTTCCAGAAGAAATACTCCGTCATATCGCCAAAGCCATGTCTTTGTCCAGGTAATAGCAGGAAATCAAATCTTTTGTTAGCCTTGATCAATGCGTCTACCATGCGAATTGAATTTGCCGGGTGCACATTGTTGTCAATGTCTCCTGTAGCGATAAGTAGTCTGCCTTTTAGGTTTTTTGCGAGCTCTGTATTTTTATTGATTTGGTAGGAGAATGTTGTATCGCCTTTAGCCGATACTTTTTCTGTCACCCCATGATGACGCTCACTCCACCAGCGGTTGTAAATCTGATTTTCATGGTTTCCGGCGCCAGACACCGCAACTTTAAAGAAGTCAGGGTAAACAAGCATCGCCGCTGTAGACATAAAACCACCGCCGGAGTGACCAGTTATACCAACGCGGTTAATGTCGATGTATTTATAACGATCTGCGAGCTGTTCCGCCGCTACTTTTTTATCTTCCAAACCATAATCGCGCAGATTGCCATATCCATAGGTATGATACCATTGCGAACGTGAAGGATGTCCACCACGGTTACCAACTGTGATGACGATAAAGCCAAACTGCGCTAGCCTATCGATTCTGTCCATGCTTCTTCCAAAGGATTTATTGACAGCTTCGGTTTGAGGCCCAGGGTATACATATTCCACAATTGGATAAGTTCTGGTACTGTCAAAGTCAAATGGTTTGTACATGACCCCATAGAGATCCGTGGTGCCATCCCCAGCTTTCACTTTAAAAGGTTCTGGAAATTTGTACCCGGCAGCAAATAGCAAGGATAGGTCAGCTTTTTCCAGTGTCATTATTTTCTGTCCATTGCTATTGTATAAGACGGATTCAGGAGTCGTGTTTACTCTGGAGGAATTATTGACAAAATATCGGTAAGATTCGCTCACTTCCACTTGGTGGTCAAAGTTTCCTGGATTCAATAATTTAATTCCGGAACCATTTGTATTTACACTGTACTGATGTAGATAATAGGGGTCTTCGTTTTTCTCACGTCCCGATGCTGTAAAGTATAATGTTCCGGAAGCAGGGTCAAAGCCGGTAATTTCCTCCGTATGAAAAGCTCCTTTTGTAATTTGATTAATCAATTTTCCATTTGTGTCGTAGAGGTAGTAGTGGCCCCAGCCATCTCTTTCCGACCAATGAACTAATTGCTTCTTGTTTTCGATCAGGAATGGTTTTTGAACATCCAGATATACATTGGAACGCTCCTGGATAATATTGTTTACCGTACCATTTATATTGACCTTTAGGAGATCAATTCGTTTCAGGTCGCGGCTAGAGCGTGAAATGTAAAACTCTTCGTTATTGCCCAGCCAATAGTTGGTAAAATAATCCTCTTTATAAGAATTTTTATCCGGGGTTTTTGTCCAGGTAGAGACGGTCTGATTTTTAAACGCAGCTATATTGATGCGGCGTGGAGTTTTTGCTGCCGCGTCGAAGATATATAGTTCAGTTTCTGTCGAATCGACTTCGCCTGGCATTTGGTATTTATAAGTTTCAAGTGTCGGCCGGGATGAGCCAACATTATTGATTACCCATAAGGGCTTTAGAGAACGGTTGTCCTTTCTGGTCAAGGTAAAATAACGTCCATCCGGAGACCAGCTGATCCATACCCGCTTGCGTTTAGTATCGTTGTCTTTATCTTTTTCCTCACCCGTAGTTGTGCTATATTCATCACCGCCCCAAGCATAATATTGCACCCCGTCTTTTGTTATCTGGTGCTCAACAATGGTGCTGTCTTTTTCATCCTTTACCGCTTTAAGATAGTTGGATTTGTCCATCCAATACAAGTTGTAATCTTTCGCAAAATAGACTGTATTGGTGTCAGGCGAGAATGTCGCCCAACCCAATGGCGGTTTTACCTTTGTCGAGTCGCTGATTTCTACCACAGACTGTGCTGCTAAGTCATATTCCAGATAAAATAGTTTCTTTTTGGTGGTATCGGACTTATTCTTGAGCTTTTGTATTTCATCTTTGGATTTTACGGTATCTTTGGTACTCTGAATCTGAAACCTCAATTTTTTCTCATCTTTGGTAAATCGAAGCCCCTGTAATTCCAGATGTTGGGCATCTACAGGATTTTTAACGATTTTAGTAATTTGAGCGGCGAGGTTGTCGTTATTGAAAAGAAGTTCTTTCTTTTTCAGCGCAGGGTTTACAATGTACCAGTTTCTTCCCTGCGGACTTGCGTAATCATACCAAAAGCGATCGGAAAAATTGATCCAATTTGGTTTGATGCTCGTCGAAAAAATCATTTTCTTTAATTTTTCAGGGGAGAATTTTGCAGCCAGCTGATAATTTGACTTTATAGGGGCTTCCTTCGCCTGTTGTGCAGCGCTAACATAGGGCAATAAGCTCGCCGCTAAGATTAAGTAGTACTTATGCATTAATAATATAGATAATTGTATAATAATGGTTCTGAACGTAAAAATATCTATTATTAGGTTCTTTTGCGAATGATTCGTGTAATAATCCTATGATGGATAGAAGTTTTCATTGAAATTGACCAGAAAAAGTTCCTTTGTTGCTCGGGTAACCCCAGTGTATAACCATCTTAAAAATTCAAGATCCAACATATCATCGTTTATATAGCCCTGGTCAACAAACACGATTGGCCATTGACCACCTTGTGCTTTATGGCAGGTAATTGCAAATGCAAATTTAATCTGAAGCGCATTATAATAGGGGTCTTTTTTGATTGCTTCGAGCCTGTCCTTCTTATCCATGATATCGGCATAATCCAAGGCAATCTCTTCGTAGAGAGCTTTTTGGCTTTCATAGGGCAGATTGGGGCCGTCTGTATAGAGGCTATCTAAGATAACGCGGCAGGTGATGGGTTCTATTTCGTCAATGTCTACAAATTCAAGTGTGACATCTGCAAATCGAAATCCATGCTGATCGTGGATGTTACTTACTTTTCGTACTTTGGCCATATCGCCATTTGCAATAAATCCATCGCCCATGTTGTTTTCCTGTAACCAGAAGTAGTTGTTTTTTACAACCATAATATAATCTCCGCCCGTCAGTTCCTCGTCCCGGAACAAAATTCGGTTCCTTATATTTTGGTTGTATAAATTTGCAGATCGATTTGAACGGCAGATAATCATGGTATTTTCGAGTCCATATTTGTCATATGCATAGTTTATACCTTCGATTAACCGTTCACCTGTCATTCTGTAAAGATCTTTAAATCCTTTTGTTATGAATTTTGGAAAAGGGAAGTCGTCTTGACCTTCTTCTGCCGAGGTTATCTCTTCGCGTATTTTGGTTGCATTGTACAATATACCGGAGTCTTTGGATTGGCGGACAACCGTGGTTAGCTCAAAAGGATAAACGCAAAGATGAAATTCACTTTCGAGATAGCTTGGGTTTAAGGCAGGACTATCCAGGAGTCCTACAGGAGGTAATTGAGCCGTATCTCCAACAAATAATAGGGTACAGTTCTTCCCCGATTGTACATAACGGATCAAGTCGTCCAACAGGCTTGCCGAAAATGCATTCACAGGTGCGTTGGATATCATTGAAGCTTCATCGATGATAAATAAAGTGTCTTCGTGCAGGTTCTCCGCCAAGGTGAAATCCAGCTGAAATGATACAGCAGATTTTTTTCGGTATATTTTTTTGTGTATTGTCAGTGCTTTGCGACCAGAATAATAGGTGATCACTTTTGCCGCCCTGCCTGTTGGTGCCAGCAGAACAGCCTTTTTCCGTAATGCAGGCAGCACTTTAACCAGCGCCGAAATTAATGTTGTTTTTCCCGTACCAGCGTATCCTTTAAGTACAAAGCAGGATTGCTTGTCAAAAGCGAGAAGAAATTCTTGCAATAATTCGAAAGCCTCCAACTGCTGTTCGGTGGCTTGCCATGGGAATTGCTGTATTAACAGATTTTTGATGAACACCCTCAAAGTTATTTAAAAGGTTTGTCTTATCCTCTAGAAAAAGCTATTTTTGCTCTAAGAAGTTTTAATTTTTACAATTCAGCGAATGAATTATATTTCAAAACAATTTAATATTCATTATTTACCGGAGTACAATCTTTTGGTCAAGGCTGGCTTTCAGAAGGATGTCTTGGCGGTGGTTGATAAAAAGTCGATCGCACCGATTTTGATCGAGTATCCGTCTGAGGAGCCAATTTTGGATGCCACACGGATTATGAGCCTTCCGTTTCGATTTGTCCGCGTTGTGATACCACATCAAACTTTTACGTTTATTCCAAAAGAATTTTTTCTGAGCGAAAATATCAGCGATTACCTACAGTTTTTAGGTACAACTGATCTTGAAAATACATTTAGCTATTCTTTAGATAATCTTAATTTAGTTGCTGTATACCAGTTTGATGGGCTTTTATTAAATAGGTGGAAGCGGTTGTTTCCTGATGCTGTTATACTTCCCGAATTTGCGGTTGTGCTTGATCGTGCCCAGGAGCGTGTATCTATTAGAGGGAGTGTGCTGGGGCTTCATTTTGTAGCTGAAAATACAGTTGATTTTTATCTGTTTAAAAACGGGGTTTTTCAGCTTTATAATAGTTTTGAAATTCATAATCTTGATGATATCAGCTACTATGTCCTTAATATTTTAACACAATTCAATCTAGGGGACTCCATCAATAAAGTGCTCCTTTCAGGAGAAATTCCAAATGAATCCTATTATAAACGTATCTCTACTTATGCGGGTGATATCGAAATATTGGATTTGAAGACAAAAGTCGTATTGGCGGATAGCGAGATCGAGTCAAATTTGACCCCATATAATGTATTGTTTGATTCTATACTATGCGAATAATCGGAGGTCGTTTAGGTGGTTTAAGGCTGAACCCACCAACCAATTTACCTGTGAGGCCAACCACGGATATCGCTAAGGAAGCGCTGTTTAATATTTTACAGAACCGACTGGATTTTGATAGTTTAAAGTGTCTGGATCTTTTTGCAGGAACAGGAAATATTAGTTTTGAGCTCGCATCGCGAGATGTGGAGTCAGTAGATGCAATAGATCTTCATTTCAAATGCGTGCAATATATCAATGAAACAGCCGGGAAGATGAAACTGGAGCAAATTAAAACAAGGAAAGCCGATGTATTTAAGTTTATTGCCAGTTGTAAGGATACCTATGATTTTATTTTTGCAGACCCACCTTATGATATTCCTAAATTGCCACAATTGCCAAAATTAATTTTTGAACAGGAATTGCTGCATGAACATGGGCTCCTTGTTGTTGAGCATCCGTCAACAAGACAAATGGAAGATCATCCAAATTTTATAGAAACTAGAAAATACGGGTATTCATCATTTTCTTTTTACGCTAAGACTATCTAATATGAAAATTGCTGTTTTTCCGGGCTCTTTTGACCCCTTTACATTAGCTCATCAAGATCTTGTTGAGAGAGCAATGCCGCTATTTGATAAAATTATTATTGCAGTGGGCTATAATGCCAATAAAAAAGGAATGTTAGATCATGACGAACGGGTAGATTCAATTAGCCGTGTTTTTAACGATGTGAGTAGGGTTGAGGTGCATAAATATAAAGGTCTTACAGTAGATTTCTGTAAGCAAGTTAAAGCAGGTTTTATATTGCGTGGGCTCCGAAATACCAATGATTTTGAATATGAAAATGCAGTTGCTCAAAATAATTTGTTGCTCAATAATGATGTTGAAAGTTATTTTTTAATGAGTAGATCTGGAAAGGCTCATATTTCTTCATCCATTGTTAGAGACGTGTGGTTTAATGGAGGAGATATCAGTGCGATGGTGCCTGTTTCCATTTTATCCTTACTGAATGAAAAAATAAGATAAGTTGCCTCGGGCTGAGAAAAAGTTATTGAAAAACAGGTGTTTATATTCGTTATCTAAATCATCTGTTTTCTTTATTTTAGAACAGCTCACTTTCTCCTATACGGTATAGCCAAATATTATTTGGTAACTTGATTAGTATATTTTTAATGTTCTTATTTTCAATATACTAGATTGTTTTTTTGTGCTTTTGGTCTAGTAATCGCTTGCTTGGTTTAAGAGGTAATACTCTTCCGGTGTCAGCTTGATTTCTACAGCTCTGCTAAGTTCTTCGAGCTGCTGGATACTAGTTGCACTCACTATAGGCGCTGTAACTGAAGGCCTGTGTAAACTCCAGGCTAACGCTATAGCGGACATGCTAGCTTGTTGTGTATGTGCTATCTCAGCCAAAACATCTAAAATGCGCAGGCCGCGGGTGTTAAACTTGTCTTTTAATGCGTCATAACGCTTGGCACCTTTGATGTCATCAATAGAGCGGTATTTACCCGACAGGAAACCACTGGCAAGTGAATAATAGCTGATGACGCCAAGATGATTATCGAGGGCCAATTGTTCATACTGCTCTTCGTATTTCATCCGGTCGTAAAGGTTATATTCGGGCTGAATAGCGATATAATACGGTAAATTGTGGTCTTCGGCTATACGAAGGGATTCTGAAATCCGTTCTGGACTTAGGTTGGAAGCACCGATCCATTTTATTTTTCCATTCTGTATCAGGTTATGATAAGCCTCCAGTGTTTCATCGATTCCAGTTGTCAGATCATCGTGATGAGATTGATAAAGATCGATTGTGTCTACATTCAATCGCAGGAGTGAATCTTCCACAGATTTAATAATATACTCTTTTTTAAGATTAGGTTTACTATTGTCTATTCGACGTCCGCCGACTTTTGTTGCAATCTGAATTTTATCGCGAATATCTCTTTTGCTGATCCATTTGCCAATGATTGTTTCTGATTCTGACCCACTGTGTCCCGGCACCCAATGTGAATAGTTGTTGGATGTATCAATAAGACTGAATCCCATATCGATAAAAGCATCTAACAGGGCGAAAGATTGTTTCTCATCGACGGTCCAGCCAAATACATTTCCACCGAAAACAAGAGGTTTGAATTCAATTTCACTGTTTCCGAGTTTTACTTTTTCCATAATCATTTGATTGTTTTCTGATTAAAAATACGTAAAAAAGGTCGTTTTCAATCGTTCTATAGGGAAATGAAAAGTTTTTTTAAAATTTTCTCATTCATTTTCAATGAGTTTTAAAAATGATCAGTATAGTGATTTGGAATAATAAAAACTTTACTTACTTTTGCATCATCCCAAACGGATATGCCCGGATGGCGGAATTGGTAGACGCGCTGGTCTCAAACACCAGTGGGAAACCGTGCCGGTTCGACTCCGGCTCCGGGTACTAAAGCTTCTCAATCGAGAAGCTTTTTTTAGGATCATACCGAAAGTTTGGGG
>NZ_DIJR01000036.1:34512-246115 GCF_002421245.1 Sphingobacterium sp. UBA5639 | reverse complement strand
GGGTTTTGTTAAGGAACGACTAGTATAGCGCTACAGCCTGACCATGGTGAAATTGACCTACAGCAGATCTGGGCACAAAAGAAAATTGAAGCGTTGGATCTTCAATACGAAGACAATCGTGAAGAAATTGAAACACTTGGCAAACAGTTCGGTATTGTTACCCGAAATACCAGCCTGATTGTACTGGAAACCACAGAAGATTACGTACGTTATGCAATAACTCCGCCCGCCGAATTGCTTTCCGAATTCAATCGGCTCATCAAAGAAGAACATATAGAAAAGGAAGAACGTGTAGCAGACTTGTTGGATCAGGCTCAAGACATTACCAAACAGCTTCAGTCCTGGTGGAATACCGATTTTCAGCAAAAAAAGAAATACCCAACGCGTAAAAAATTGATTTCCATCCCTGAACTTGCTGTTGCCGAAGAAATGGCTACCGGAGTTGCTCCTGTTACACCTATACCGTCGCGTCCTTCAGCTAGCCCTGCCGCGACATCACGAGCCGAAGAACTCAGGTCATCAGCTCCCGCTAGTGAAAAAAGAGTGTCAGCCGAAGGCAATTCAAATACCGCCAAAGCTGTTACCAGTGAATTGGCGATGGCGGCATCTGATGATGTTCTTCAGGATTTCGCTGTTGTTCAATCCTTAGAAGAACGCGTAGCTGGCATACAAACGACAAGCAGCATCAACAGCATACATGGAAAAATAAGCATCCCTGAAATTAAAGAAGACCAAGCCTATTTACAGGACCTTAATCAATCCAAAGATCCTTACAAAAGCTATCTCCAACTTCGGAATCAGTATATGGGAACGCCAACTTTCTATTTTGATGTCGCAAACTTCTTTTTCAAAAGAGGAGATCACAACAAAGCCTTACTCATCTTAAGCGCACTTGCAGACTTACAAATTGAAAATGCAGATCTCTACAAAACCATTTCCTATAAGTTACGGGAATGGGGAGATTACGACAATGCACTGTTCATTACTGCTAAGGTATTAAAATGGCGTCCCATGGATCCACAAAGCCACCGCGATTATGCCCTCGTTTTACAAGACAAAGGTATGTTCAAGGAGGCACTAGAACAATTATATGGGATTTTGACCCAGAGCTACTCCCCAGAAGCTGCCGATCGCGATGATGGTATTGAAGAAACATTGGTCATGGAAATCAATAATCTCATTAAAGCAAACAAAGCTGCAAGCTCCAAAGTTGCCGTGAACAAAAAATTGATTGCTGACCTACCCGTCGACATTCGTGTTGTCATTAATTGGAATTCACGAAACACCGATATCGACCTTTGGGTAACTGATCCAAATCAAGAAAAATGCTTCTATAGTAATCCTGCCACAGCCATTGGGGGCCGACTCAGCAATGACTTTACTGGTGGCTATGGCCCTGAACAATTTCTATTAAAAAAAGCTTTAAAAGGAAAATACAAAATTGAAGTTGACTTCTATAACGATGATTCCCTTACTTTAGCAGGACCAGCAGCGGTCATGGCCGAAATTTATACCTACTATAGCAGTGGCAAGCAAGAACGAAAAATCGTTACGATCTATCTTGACCGCAATAAAGAGCGCAATATTGGGATTGGCGAATTTTCATTCCAGTAGTTGAGCAGAGACAGAAGGTGTTCAAAAAAACAAATCAAACCCTTTGAAAATTAGCTCTATGAAATGATGCTTTAGGGGAAAGGTATATAACCACATGAAATCGGGGCTATCCAAAAAGATTGGATAGCCCCGATTTCAATTAATGCAATTTACGAATAACAAGATCTTTTTGTCTATTCTCTAATTTCGTTTTGACATAAGGGTAAGTGAATACTGCTCCCAAAACGATACAAGCGCCAAGATAAAACCCACCGCTCATGGTCTCCTTTTGTCCAAATATCAACATCGCCAACAGAATACCATAAACAGGTTCCAGATTTGTTGTCAGCGCAACAGTAAAAGCAGATAATTCCTTCATGACAGCAACCCCCATAACATAGGCCACCGCCGTACAAACCACACCTAACAACAGCAGATAAATTAAATCTTGCTGTCCCAATTTCATTTCAGCATTGAAATCTCCTGTAAACAACATCAATATGCTGATCCAGAAGCATGCCCCCATCATCTCATAGAACGTAATCAAGGTCGGGCTCGATTTTTTAACCATTCGCGCATTGGCGATAGAAAATATACTCGCGCAAAACGCACAGCCAAGCCCCGCCAATAGACCAACAAGGTAATGTGTTTCAAAAGAAAAGATTGTATAAATACCGATGATAATGACCAAACCAACAACAATATCCAACAGCGCAATACGCTTTTTATTCACAATAGGCTCCAATATTGCCGTAAATAAAGTCACCGAGGATAGCGTGACCAATGTCACCGATACGGTAGATACTTTGATCGAATGAAAAAATAATACCCAATGCAGTCCAACAACGGCCCCCACCATAAAAAATTGGAGAAATTGTTTCCGCGAAACTACAATCGATTGTTTAGTTACCAAGAAATAGATCAACAGCGCGATAGACGCTATTGCAACACGATACCACACTAAATGAAGGGCAGATACGGAAATCAAGCTACCCAAAATTCCGGTAAATCCCCAAATAAGTATTGTTAAATGCAGAATTAGAATATTCCGATTTAATTGAATTTTAGTCATATTCTCTAGAATACATTTGTATAGAAATGATGAGCAATACCTATTATTTCCCTTTATAAGGCAGGCTCACTGAAGTTATTGAAAACTAACAAAAAATTACTTTGGCGCTTTTATCGCCAGGTATAGTGCTACCAAAAAGAAGGTAACATTCGGAATTAATACGGCTATCAACGGTGGCAGTCCCCCTTTCAAAGAAAACATAGTCGCAAACTGTATAAATACGATATACGTAAAACTTAGCGCGATACCAATACCAAGACTCAATCCTATCCCCCCACGCACTTTCTTGGAGGACAGTGCCACACCCATCAAGGTCAATACAAAAGCTGAAAATGGATATACGTAACGCTTGTATTTCTCCAGTAATAAATCGTTCATGACTCCGGTTCCCCTGATCTCCTCCTTATGGATACGAATATTTAATTCGCGTGTATCCATAGCGGTAAACATATTATCACGTACCTCAAAATCAGAAGGTTTCATATCCAAGGTTGTGTCTTTAACAGCTCCTTTGTCCATGCGTTCATGTAGTCCATTGATAATACGATTGGTATACCCTTCGATCTTCCATTTTGTCGCCACCGAGTCCCACGTAATACGATCAGCCATCATTTTCTCCTTAAGGGTATCCCCTTTGAAAATTTCAAGTACAAATCCGTAGCCTGTTTTGGTAGAATTATCAAAGTTGTCTATATAAACATAGCTGTTTTTGTCCAGTTGCATATGGGTAGAAACCCTCGAGTTATCCTTAGGTGGCTTTACATAGATATTTTCAAAATCAACCTTCATCTTATTGGTCTTCGGAATAATAAAGATGTTAAATACCAAAGAAATGGCAAAGATTAGGGTTGCAGCGATCATGTAGGGACGAAGCAAACGGTTAAAGCTATATCCGGCACTGAGAATCGGGACAATTTCGGTTTGGTCTGCCATCTTTGAGGTAAAGAAAATAACCGCAATAAAGTTGATCAGCGGACAAAGAAAATTTAGGTAAAAGGGAATAAACCCTGCATAATACTCAAAAATAATCTTATCGAGGGGAGCATGATATTTTAAAAAATCATCCAATCGTTCGGACACGTCAAAAACCACCATGACAATAGTAAATATTGCCATAGTGAATAAAAAAGTACTTAGATACTTTTTGATGATGTAACGATCGATTAACGACAGCATTTTTTTAACTTGAGCTATTTAGTTTTACAAACGTTGATCCAATATTTTCACCATTTTGTTTTTCCAATCGTAGAAAGTTCCATCAATGATTCGCTCCCTAGCCTGATTCACCAACCAAAGGTAAAAATGTAAATTATGTAAAGAAGCAATTTGTGCTCCAAGAATTTCCTGCGATTTAATCAAATGTCTTAGATAAGCTTTCGAATAAAATTGATCTGCCTGCAGATCACTCTCCGCTTCTATTGGTGAAAAATCATCTTTCCACTTTTCATTTTTGATATTGATAATACCATTTTGCGTGAAAAGCATACCATTTCTAGCATTACGGGTTGGCATAACGCAATCGAACATATCCACCCCTAAAGCAATATTTTCAAGGATATTTACCGGTGTACCTACCCCCATGAGATAACGTGGCTTGTCATGCGGTAAGATATCACAGACAACTTCGGTCATCGCATACATTTCTTCCGCCGGTTCGCCTACCGACAATCCACCAATCGCATTTCCTTCGCGGTTAAACGAAGCGATAGTCTCCGCAGATTTTATCCTTAAATCTTTGTAAACAGATCCTTGAACGATTGGAAACAAAGTCTGGTCATATCCATAAAGCGGATCTGTACTATCAAAACGATCCACACAGCGTTTCAGCCAACGATGGGTCATATCCAAAGAACGACGTGCATACCCATAATCACATGGATAAGGCGTACACTCGTCAAATGCCATAATGATATCCGCACCGATAATACGTTGTGTATCCATGACATTCTCTGGTGTAAATAGATGTTTTGATCCATCAATATGGGAACGAAAGGTAACCCCCTCTTCTTTGATTTTACGTACTTCGGTCAACGAATACACCTGATAACCACCGGAATCCGTTAAAATAGGTCGATCCCAACCATTAAATTTATGCAGCCCGCCCGCCTTATTCAACACATTCAATCCGGGACGTAAATAGAGGTGGTACGTATTACCCAGAATAATCTGCGCTTCAATATCGTTCTTCAATTCATGTTGATGAATTGCTTTCACTGTACCTGCCGTACCAACAGGCATAAAAATAGGTGTTTGAATGGGACCGTGTGCAGTTTCGACAACACCTGCACGTGCTTTTGACAATTTATCTTGTGCTTGTAGCGTAAATTTCATTAATATTTTTCCTCTGAGACTATTTCTATTTTAAAGGATGATTTGCCATGGACATGGCGATATCGGCATTTGGTGTAAAAAATTAAAAACTCATTTTCAGTCAGTTGTAACTTAAAAAGTCGTTATAGCTTTTCTAATTTTCACCCAAGCTCGGATTCATCCCTAGAATACGTTGCAAAAATACTATAAAAAGATTTGCAAACAGGATGTTTCAAAAATAAATTATCATTTTTCCCCTATAAAAAAGTTGCGGAAAGCACTTATCTTTGTGAGCTATGCTTGACCTTCACGTATTTTTGGCCAATCTTCCATATATTGCTTTCGGAGTATTGGGTCTTTTCCTCTTGATACAATTGTACTACATCTTATTTGTATATAGCAAATTGAGTGGTTATCAAATTGAAACTGTACAAGAAGGAACTGAATTCCCACCGCTGTCCGTTATTATTTGTGCACACAATGAACAGGATAATATTCGGGAATTCCTCCCGAGTGTACTGAATCAAGACTATCCCAATTTTGAAGTCATTGTGGTCAATGACTTTTCGACTGACAATACGCCCTGGATATTGCATGAGTTCGAAGCAAAATACCCCCATTTAAAGATTGTGGATATCAAAGAGCATATTCGCTTGAAACATGGTAAAAAGTTTGCCGTTAGTATGGGTATCAAAGCGTCAAAGCACCAGACACTGGTGTTTACTGACGCAGATTGTGCACCACAATCCGATCAATGGCTCAAAGAAATTGCAGCAGCCTTCAGACCAGAAACAGAAATTGTACTTGGCTATTCTCCTTATTTTAAGCAAAAAAGCTTGCTAAATCTATTGATTCGATTTGAAACCAGCCATACGGCCATGAGTTACTTTGCCTATGCACTAAAGGGAGATGCCTATATGGGAGTAGGACGCAATATGGCTTACAAAAAAGACCTTTTCTTTCGTAACAAAGGTTTTGCAGCCCATATGCATATTAAGTCTGGCGATGATGATCTTTTTGTCAACCAAAATGCAAATCCGACCAACGTTAACATTGCACTGGCAGCCGAATCCATTGTCTATTCGGAACCCAAAGCGACCTGGAGGAGCTATTACAAGCAAAAAGCAAGACACTCAGGAGCCTCTACCATTTACAAAAAGCGACATCAGCGCATGCTCGGCACGCAGCTGGTATCAGCCGTCCTTTTTTATGTCGCCCTTATCGCAACAGCAATTGCCTTTCCAATGTACTGGTATGTTCCTGTTACAGCCTACCTCCTAAGGCTGATTGCACAATGGATAATATTTGCCAACATCTATAAAAAACTAGAAGTAAAGGAACTCATTTGGTGGCTACCTTTGGCAGACTTCATCTACTATTTCTATATTTGCATCAATGGCATGTTCAGCAGAAAAAAGAAAAAAATAAGCTGGAAATAATTCACTTTTAAAACATTAAGCTTTGAATCCAACAGTTGATATCATCTATAAGTATTTTCCAAAATTAACGGATATTCAAAAAGAACAGTTTGCAAAACTTGCCGACCTCTATACATTTTGGAATAGCCAAATCAATGTCATTTCACGTAAGGACATAGATAGCCTCTACCTGCACCATGTGTTACACTCGCTAGGTATCGCTAAATTTGTTCAAGAGCTCACGCCAGGAACACAAATTTTGGACGTGGGAACCGGCGGGGGCTTTCCAGGTATCCCAATGGCCATTATGTTTCCTGAAGTCAAATTCCATTTGGTCGATTCTATCGGCAAAAAAATAAAAGTCGTACGCGAAGTTGCTGCAGGACTGGGTCTCCAAAATGTTGAAGCAGATCATATCCGCGCAGAACAACTCGACGACAAGTACGATTTTGTGATATCACGAGCTGTGACAAGACTTGGAGAATTTACGCCTTGGATACAGAATAAATTCGCAAAAAAAGATAAAAACGGTATTCCTAATGGAATTCTTTACTTGAAAGGCGGAGATCTCACCGAAGAGATCAAAGAATCTAAGCTCAAAGCAGAATTACACCCGCTTTCCGGTTACTTTAAAGAAGATTTCTTTGATACAAAATACCTGGTATACGTACCTATGTAGTTAAAGTTTGGCATTACCCATAGGAAATTGAAGTCGCCTATGGATAATGTCTACAGAATCCAGGTAGTTCGTTAAACACAGATGGATATAAGCAATCTTCTCATACCGATCATTCTCACGAAGCCACTTTAAGGAAGGCTCATAGTATATTCTAAATTTGCGCAGAGAATCTCCCGACAACTTACTGTATTCCTGAGTCAGCGGATACCATTCCTCGCGAATCAGATCCTGTTGGTATTCTTTTTCAAACTGACGTTGAAGCTTCCGCGAATTTCGTCCCTTTCGACTGAATTTATTGTAAAGCTTGTTCAGATTGACCGCAATTCCTCCCTGGTGAGGCAAGGTCACCATATTTTTCGTATCACCCCAGAAAAAGATCGACTTATACTCCTCCTTTTTTTCTTCCCATTTATCCGCTGCTGATTTACGCTTGATCGAAACAGTGTCCAAACGTAAAGTATCTTTTTGACTGCCTTTTTTCGCAATGGTATCCTGATGATAAAATTCCGTTGGATAGGCAAAAAGCCCCTGCCTATTAAATGAGAAATAGACACAGAAAAACAATAAAGATAGAAATCCGATACGTACCATATTTATAATTGACAAACTAAAATAACCAACTATAAATAAAATTAAAAAGCATTTAACTATCTTTAACTTAGAGAACTAAAGACCTAATTCTTTTTTAATTTCTAGGCCAATCAGATTGATCTCTTCATCCATACCGAACATAGGAAGCTCCGTTTCTGGATTAAGTTTCAACCAGTTTGTATCATTGTCTTTAATAATCTTTACGTATTCCACACCATCCTTAAAAATAACATACGTATCTTCTTCCTCAGGGAAAACAGAATAAACTATATCCCCCAATTCAATATCAAAAGGTTCTTTCATTTCCATAGTTAAAATATCATTAATCGCTCAAAGGTACCAATTCCTCATCTTCTTTCCATAATCGACCAATATTTCATTCCTTGATATCTCAAATAAGCTTAGGAAAAGCGCATTCATGCCATGGCGATCCGCGGATTTTCGAGCAGACACGCGATCGCCTCCGACTAAGAACTTTGTCATTGCTTTAAAAACATAATATGCCTAAGCAATTCTAACAAAAAGTATGACAGCTACTTATATTTTTCCTATATTTAAATAAACCCAATTATGAAACTAATTTATCCCATAGCTTTGACGAAAATCAAGGGCATTGGCCCTAGGACAGCGCGTAACATCATTGACCAAGGTCACGAGTTGGCAGACTTATTTGCTTACTCAAAAAAAGATTTGATGCAAATTCTTGGGATACGGGAATCGATCGCAGAAGCCATACACAATAAAAGCTATATGTCTGCCTGTGAAAAAGAACTTGCTTTTATCGAAAAACATCAGATACAAGCGTTATGGCTGGGGGACCAAAATTATCCAAATAGGCTACGACAATGTGAAGACGCTCCGCTTGTTGTCTATTATAAAGGGAATCAGCCACTCAACAGCACAAAAATTATAAGTATCGTCGGCACTAGACATGCAACCTACTATGGCCAGAAAATATGCGAAGATCTGCTAGAGGCTATGAATGGTTCCAAAGACACCTTAATCGTAAGCGGTCTTGCTTATGGTATTGATGCTTTAGCACATCGCAACGCACTAAAAAATAATATTCCCACCGTTGCTGTATTAGGGCATGGTCTCGATCGCATTTACCCGGCATCCCATCGTGAACTTGCCACAAAAATGCTAGATCAAGGAGGTTTATTGACAGAATTTACATCCAACACATTACCTGAACGCAGTAACTTCCCTATGCGCAATCGCATCATAGCCGGTATGGCGGATGTCACCATTGTTGTAGAAGCTGCAATTAAAGGAGGTGCTTTGATTACCGCCGAAATAGCCAACAGCTACAATCGCGATGTATGTGCCTTTCCAGGAGCCGTTTACGAAAAAAGTTCTGAAGGCACCAATTACCTCATCAAAACCAACCGCGCGCATATGATTAGAGGTCTTCAGGATCTGGAATACCTCATGAATTGGGAAATCAGTACAAAAGCTGTTGGTCAACAGCTTAGCCTTCCTTTGACATTGACAAAAGATCAACAACTCCTTTTTACGCTCATTCAGCAAAAGGGACAATTAGAAATAGACCATATGATTGACCTCACAAAATGGCCACAAAGTAAATTGGCCTTAATCCTATTGGAACTTGAAATGCAGTCACTCATTCACAGCCTACCCGGAAAACGCTATAAAATAGTCGGACAGACCGAAATTCAAAAGAATTAGCTCTTTTTCGATCATGCAACAGCGCCGAAATGCCGTTTGGAGCGCAATTAAAATGTACATTTATATCCAACCAAAAACCAAAAATTAATGAACGAAAACAATACAAAAAGCATCTGGAAAGTCATCGGAGCCTCCTCCATGGGAACGCTTATTGAATGGTATGATTTTTTCATTTTTGGCAGCCTATCCATTGTAATTTCCACCAAATTCTTTCCGGCAGAAAATCCAACTGCTGCTTTTCTTTCCACCCTAGCCACATTTGCTGCAGGATTTGTCGTCCGGCCATTTGGCGCTCTATTTTTTGGCCGACTAGGCGATATTATCGGTCGAAAATATACGTTTATGGTAACTTTAATGCTCATGGGCGGCGCAACATTTCTCATCGGTTGCATCCCCAGTTATGAAAGTATCGGTTTTTGGGCACCGCTGCTCGTGTTGATCCTTCGTCTCTTGCAAGGTCTTGCCCTAGGCGGAGAATATGGCGGTGCGGCAACTTACGTCGCCGAACATGCTCCATTGGGCCAGCGGGGCTATTGGACATCCTGGATACAAACAACAGCTACTTTTGGCCTTTTCATATCTCTGGTCGTCATCCTCCTTACCAAAGGCTTTCTCAGCGAATCACAATTTGATTCCTGGGGATGGCGGCTTCCCTTCCTCCTCTCTTTGGTGATGGTATATGTTTCCTATCTCATCCGTAAGAAAATGAAGGAGTCACCCGAATTTAGCAAGGCCAAAGCGGAAGGGAAAACAAGTACAAATCCGCTAAAAGAAAGTTTTGGCAACCGCTACAACCTCAAATTTGTGCTGCTCGCGCTATTTGGTGCAGCCATGGGACAGGGCGTTGTTTGGTACACCGGACAGTTTTACTCGATGAGTTTCATGAAAACAGTCATGCACCTCCAATCTGACCAAGCCGATACCATCCTCGGTATCGCCTTACTCTTGGGAACGCCATTTTTTGTCGTATTTGGATGGCTTAGTGACAAAATTGGGCGAAAATGGATCATGCTTGGCGGGATGTTACTTGCCGTATTGACCTATCGTCCGATTTACGAATCCATGTACCAACTTTCCAATACCGAACAGAAAGTCAAGGTGAACGAAACAACGGAGAACCCTCATGGATTACAAACTGCAGAAACCATTTCCATCATCAAAACACAATATGAGGACCAAACGGAAGTTACTCGAGCCAGCATGATTCATCAATCCGGTAAACTGAAAGGGCAGCAAACAACCAAAACCACAGTCCATATTGCAGGCAAAAACTATATGCTGCTCGTCCTGCTGATCTTTATACAAGTGATTTATATTACGATGGTGTACGGCCCCATTGCAGCATTCCTTGTTGAACTGTTCCCCGTAAAAATCCGCTACACATCCATGTCCTTACCCTATCATGTTGGCAATGGAATATTCGGCGGACTCCTTCCGGCTGTATCGACATATTTAACGACAAATGCCGAAGCTTCCAATACCCCGCAATTCTATCTTGCAGGTTTATGGTACCCTATTATCATTGCCATTGTATGTTTTATCATAGGCAGTATTTATATCAACAACAAATCAACTTCAGCACCCCATGAATAATCTCAAAAAATTCCTCGGCATACTTTGGATCGTTTTAGCATTGTTTACTGCTTATTTTTCCATTTTTGAACTGGCCCTGCCAAAGATATCAACGGGACATCAGGAAGATCTCGTTTTTGGAATCATTATCCTGTGCATCTTGACCCCCATAATCTCCATTGGACTCGGTTTATTTGGCTATTATTCCCTATTGGGCGAATACGATCAAGAAAAAATGTAGTCCCAAAAATGAGATCGACTTTGAATAGGCAAAATTAGCCGATTATGCTTATTCAAAGTCGATCTCCTATACGTCAGATAATGCAACTTTCCGACATTTTGAAAAGAACATTTACGGCAAATGGACTTCGTCAAGCGCTTTTTTCACGCCATTTTTAGCTGTTTTACACAAATACCAAATCTACTCCGCCATAAATTGGTGCTATGAAAAGATATCAAATGCAATTTATTGCCATGATAATCAACCGAATAAGATAAAAAGGTGTTTTTTCTTTCCTAAAACTGTTTTTTTTTCTACTTTTGTGGCGGGTAAGTCTTCTACGACCAGCTCCCATTGACTCCCCCAGGTTGGGAACAAAGCAAGGGTATTTGGTTGAGCGGTGCGATAGGAGTAGCTTACCCTTTTTTTATGCCCATTTTTTTTGACTAATCTTCCGGTCCAAAATTCAATTCTAACCTAATAATCAGCTAAATACCATGTATATCCCAATTGTTACCCGCATTTCCCCTATTTATAGAAGCCCTGTTACACAAGGCGTTTTAATCGCTTGGCATGTACATTCAACACAATTATAATTGTATATAAAAGCAAATTTATATAAGTTTGTAATCGAATAAGAACTATCGTATGAGTTGGTTTAAAAGAGAAAAAGCTGGTATTAGCACAGCTACCGCTAATAAAAAAGAAGCACCTGATGGTATGTGGAACAAATGTCCTACATGTAAAAAACCATTGTTGCATCTTGAACAAGTAGAAAACGACTATGTTTGTCAATATTGTGGCCACCACTTAAGAATTGGCTCCAAAGAATATTTTTCAATTTTATTTGATAATAACGAATTCACAGAACTATTTCCTAATCTAAATTCTGGTGATCCATTAGAATTTTTCGATTCAAAGCCATACCCTGAACGTTTAAAGGAAAGTCAAGCCAAAACAGGTCTTAAAGATGCTTTACGTTCTGGCCATGGAAAAATGAATGGTCAAGACATTGTTATTGCTTGTATGGACTTTAGTTTCATCGGCGGATCCATGGGATCTGTCGTTGGCGAAAAAATCGCGCGTTCGATAGATTACTGTATTGAGCATAAAATTCCATTTATGTTAATATCCAAATCAGGTGGTGCACGGATGATGGAAGCCGCATTTTCATTGATGCAAATGGCTAAAACTTCGGCTAAATTAGCGTTATTGGCAAAAGCAGAACTTCCTTACGTTTGTTTATTGACCGACCCTACTACAGGGGGAGTTACAGCATCTTACGCGATGTTGGGTGATATAAATATCGCAGAACCTGGTGCGTTAATCGGATTTGCCGGACCCCGTGTCATTAAAGAAACAATTAAAAAGGATCTTCCAAAAGGATTCCAGACTTCGGAATTCGTGCTCGAGCATGGATTTTTGGATTTCATTGTCGACCGTAGACAGTTAAAAAACCAAGTGGCTACCTACCTTAAATTAGTGGGATAATCATTGTCAGGATATAAAAGAAAGCGGTGCCAAGAATATTCTTGGTACCGCTTTCTTTTTTCGCCCCATAACTGTTGTGCCTGCGACCTCTTGTCGGATATATAGAACGTATAAATCAACCGTCTTTTTAAAGATATCGCCAAAAAGCCCATATTTTTCTTTTGGACAGATAATCCGTTTCACCCTCCTTCTCATAAGCTTCCCGCTCAAACGAAATACGCCGGTACGCTTTATCAAAATCCCGAAATTGAATAAAATGAACGGCAAATTCAAGAAGATACCAAACATAGAAAAAGAGAATACCTAATTCAAGCGCTTGTCGCAAATGTATACGCTCATGACGAATCAAGTCGTCCTTCTGTTTAAAAAAAGTACTTTTCAGAAAGATAAAAGGATAAATAGTAATTGCATTGGCTTTTCCAAAAGAGAAGAAATTCGTCCAAAATTTGCTAACTATAATCATATAAGAAGTCCAGACCGTTTTCAAACGAATCAAACTTAGAAAAATTTACCTTTATACACAATTATTATTGGCTTCTTATGAATTGTACTATATCCCTATCGTTCAGTCCTTGATCCGATAAGAGATCGCAAAAATTTCTTTTTGAATAGGAATTTTTATTAAGTTTGCTATAGATTAATTGTGAAGATATGCCGTACAAAGAGCGTGAAATAAATAAATTGTATTATACAATGGGAGAAGTTACAGAAATGTTTGATGTAAATGCATCCCAGATACGTTTTTATGAGCGTGAATTTGATATTCTACAGCCTAAGAAAAATAAAAAGGGTAATCGCTTATTTACGCAAGAAGATATTGCCAATTTAAAGATCATCTTCAATTTGGTTAAAGATAAAGGTTATACACTACAGGGGGCACGTGATTACCTGCGTGACAACAAATCTGAGGCAAAAGAAAATCAACGTGTTGTAGATTCATTGGAGCGTTTGAAGAACTTTCTTCTTGAAGTTCGTGACTCACTGTAGTACCTGAGAAACTTCTATTTAAAACTCCCCCAATAGGAATTTTTCCGTTATTTTGACCCAATTCTTCCCGCCTATCCTAAGTGGGGATAAAATATTAGCAACAACAGATAATAGTACTACGATCATGCAGACAGCATCTATTTTTCAAAACGTCACTTTCCAGGACAAGAAGCCCAAAATGGACCTTCTCCTAGAAACAAATGGCAGCAAAGAATATCGTTTGACTTTTGCAGAAGGGCAATATCTAAAGGAACATAAAACAGCTGCATCAATTATTGTAGAAATTGTCGAAGGCAATATTGATTTTGGTGTTAACGGAAGCAAAATCAGTCTAACAAAAGGCATGTTAGTGACACTGGAACCAAATGTACCGCACGATCTCTTCGCCATTACCCAAAGTATTGTTCGTCTGTCTATTCACAAAAAACACTAAAGAAGAGTCTGGGTGACTTAACGGTCTTTGAGTTCAATAACCTCTAGGTTCTCAATTTTATCTTTATTGATATCAAACCGCATTAACGTCCTCACTTTATGCCAGCCCTGCTTACCCGCTGCACCTGGATTAAGGTGGAGGCATTGAATCTTAGGATCGAAGATAACCTTTAGAATATGGGAATGTCCAGTAATAAATAATTTTGGCGGATTTTTCATCAATTCTCCTTTAATACGTGCAGCATATTTCCCGGGATAACCACCAATATGTGTCATAAAGACGTCCACTTCCTCACACCTAAACCTCAAATCTTCTGGAAATTGTAAACGAATTTCTTGACCATCAATATTACCAAAAACTCCGCGCAGCGGTTTAAAAGCCGCCAACCGATCTGCAACATCCACATCACCAAAATCGCCTACATGCCAAATCTCGTCGCAGGCTGCAAAATGAGTAAATACCGCTTCATCTAAAAAAGAATGTGTATCTGAGAGTAATCCGATCTTTGTCATCATTTAAAAAGCTAAAAAATAAGGTGCCAGGGCCGTGCGATATGCTTCTGAATAAATACCTTTAGCAGCATAAATAACAAACTCACGTACTGCAACCGACTCAACAGGTCTCCGTTCAAACGTTACGATCTTACGTAGCACCGATTCTCCTTCAAAGGAACTTATCCGAACTTCAGTAGAACAATGTAAACCTCTTTCTGTAGAAATACTGACTAAGGTATCCGCTAATGCCGCTGGAAGGATAAGGATTAATTTCCCCCGATTCGATAAGCGTATAGAGGCGAAATCCAACAGTTCAAAGAAAAAATCCAGATCCGTATGTCTAGCCAGTTTCCTCCGTTCATCCGGATTATGCAACGAATCCGTATAAAAAGGTGGATTTGATACAATCAAATCATAATTTCCTGTTGTATCCAGTTGCTGAAAGGAACTAGCATGTAGCGTTAGGCGTTCACGGAAAATGGAATTGCGAAAATTTTTATCCGCCATCAACGCAGCCAAAGCGTCGACTTCAACAGCTTCTATCTGGCTATTCCCAAGACGCTGAGCCAACATCAAGGCAATGACTCCAGTGCCTGTGCCCACATCTAAGACACGTTCTACAGGTTCTATCTCCGACAATGAAGCCAACAAAACACCATCTGTATTGATCTTCATCGCACAGTCAGACTGATCAACCTCAAATTGTTTAAACCGAAATATCGACGCCATACGCCAAAGATAAAACTTTTAGGACCTTTGGCACAAACAAACCCATGTAACCTGCGATTTATTTGCTAATTTAGTCAGCAACAAATCTATATAAGCCATGAATATCCGTCAGCTTGCTCTTATGATATTGATTATGAGCTGTGTCCTTCCCACAAAACTATTGTATGGACAGGAAAATTGTGAACGATATACCGTTGAGACACTTCCCCTATTGACACAAGCCTTAAACAACAATGACTTTGACAAAATTGACCCTTTACTTAATAGCATAGAGGCAAGCTGTGGTATCAATGAATTTGTACAAAGGTTACGCATCCTTATGCAAATCATTGAAAAGAAAAATAGTGCTGCAGCGATTGACCTCTATTGGAACAGTCAATTTGATAAAAGCTTTCTACAAAGACTGGATGCGGCAGACCAGGACGATTTCTCAACGCAATACGAACAGCATAAGGAAAAATACAATTTTTACCCATTGCGGCACCCACTGGATGGCCTCATCAAAGTAAGGGCACAAGCACTCCTTGTTTCTGACAGTTACACGTTAACGGATCAGGAAAAAGATATTTTACTGCTTTTTTCAGATACTGACGTTTCCAGTGCCGAGCAAGACCGACAAGCTGATGAACAAGATAATCAACAGCGGTTTCCAGCACCCAAAGTGTACAGAGATAGACAAAAAGCCAAACTTGGCTATGTTCCTTCAATCGGCGTAGTCACCCCACTTGGTGGAGCCAACAAAATTTTCGGAACCAACATAAGCTTTGGATTTATGCTGACGAGCTCGCTGGAAAGAAAATTTATTTTTGAAGGTGGCTTCAAGGTGCGCATCAACTCAAACGACCGCAATATTGATTACAATTACGAGGGCTCCAATGTTTCGGTCAATTCTTCAGCGACCGCATTTATGGGCGGTGCTGTAGGTTACAAAGTTTTTGACAACGACAAATGTATACTGATTCCAAAAGGTATCCTTGGCATAGATATTACAGATACCGGTATTACAGAAAGCGCTTATTCCTCTGGTTATTATGATCCGGATGGTTATTATTATGATGGTGGATACACCGATCGTATGGTAACCATCAATAATGTGCACTTAGGACTTGGTCTCGCATCCCTATTTCGCATGAAAAACCAAAAGTACATTGGTTTCGAACTCGGCTATCATTACGCGCCTTATGATGCCAGCAGTAAGGTATTGATCCCAATACAGGCGAATTACGGAAGCTTGGAACTATTTTTCAGGTTTTAAGCAATAGCCCTTCAAAAACTTTCATGACTTCGCAGACATCAACAACAATGAAAGCGAGCTCAAGGTTCTCTCTAACCAATAAGATCAGGCACTTTCAGAAAAAAATACGCCAGATGATGTTCTGTTTTAAAAAACATGATCTGGCGTGTTCAAATCGAAGAAAACAAGTCCCACTTGAGATCAGGTGTACAAGTCCAAAAGAAGATTTAATTCTTTAGCAGGCGTTGTATCTCATCCAGCTTCATTAATGCCTCAACTGGAGTAAGCGAATTAACATCCAGATTATTCAGCATATCCCTGATCTTATTCAAGACAGGATCATCAATGGAAAACATTTGCAATTGGTAGGCCTGTTTCTGAATCTTACGCATACTATCCTTAATCTGCTCCCCACCAGTTCGCTCCTGCTCCAATCTTTTCAGGATCTGGTTGGCACGATTCAGCAACTTTTGTGGCATCCCCGCGAGCTTTGCCACATGAATACCAAAACTATGTTCTGAGCCTCCTGGAACGAGCTTCCGCAAGAAAATAACTTTGTTATTGACTTCCTTCACCGTCACATTATAATTTTTAATACGATCCAATGAAGTTGTCAGCTCATTTAATTCATGGTAATGCGTTGCAAACAATGTTTTTGCTTTGGCTGCGGGATTATTGTGTAAAAACTCAGCAATAGCCCAAGCAATAGAAATACCGTCATAGGTACTGGTACCACGACCGATTTCATCTAAAAGAATGAGACTACGGTCTGATAAATTATTCATGATGCTCGCCGTCTCATTCATCTCTACCATAAACGTAGATTCTCCAGAAGAAAGATTATCTGAAGCGCCCACACGGGTGAAAATTTTGTCAACCAGACCGATCTTTGCTTCTTTTGCCGGTACGAAACAACCAATTTGCGCCATCAACACGATCAATCCAGTCTGACGGAGTAACGCCGATTTACCGGCCATATTAGGCCCCGTAATAATAATAATCTGTTGTGTCTTTGGGTCCAAGAAGGTATCATTGGTAATATAGTCCTCGCCTATTGGCAGGTTTCTTTCAATGACAGGGTGTCTTCCGCCTTTAATATCCAAGATCTTGCTCTCGCTGATTTCAGGCTTTACATAATAATTTTTCTCTGCTACAACCGCAAAGTTAAGCAGCACATCCAGCTTAGCGATCAGCTGTGCATCGAGCTGAATAGGTTTGATATATTCAGCAATGGAAAGCAATAGCTCTGCATATAATCTATTCTCCAGTGCTTGGATCTTCTCCTCAGCACCTAGAATCTGTTCTTCATATTCTTTCAGTTCCTCCGTAATGTAACGTTCAGCATTCACCAGCGTCTGTTTACGTATCCACGTCGTAGGAACCTTATCCCTATGGGTATTGGTAACCTCCAGGTAATAACCAAAGACATTATTGAATGCAATTTTCAAGGATGGAATTCCAGTGAGTTCTGCTTCCCTTTTTTGAATCTCAAGCAAATAATCCTTACCGCCAAAGGCAATTTTACGCAATCGATCCAATTCCGGATCAACGCCATCAGCAATTACGCTACCCTTATTGATTGCCACTGGGGGCTCGGCCTGAACCTGCAGCTCTATTCTTTCCCGGATAACTGTACAAGCATCCAATTGCTCCGATATGGTCTGTAGCGCGTTGGCATCTTTACGATCTGTAAGTTCCTTCAACTTTTCTATCGCATATAAAGCCCGTTTTAATTGCACGATTTCCCGCGGATTCGCTTTTTGTAGTCCTATCTTGGAAATTAGGCGTTCAAGATCCCCCACCTGCTTGATCTGACCAATCAACTCATCCCTTAAATTGCGATCAGCAACAAAGAAATCCACCACATTCAATCGTTCCTGAATACTTTTCTTGTCTTTTAACGGCATCACAATCCAGCGCTTGAGCAAGCGCGCTCCCATTGGACTGGATGTATGATCCAATACATCAGAAAGGGTGACAGCATTTTCATTCAACGAACCGATTAATTCCAAATTGCGGATCGTAAAGCGATCCAGCCACATAAAACGATCTTCTTCGATACGCGAAAGCGTAGAAATGTGTTGTAGGTTACGATGCTCGGTCTCGTTTAAGTAATGTAAAGCTACACCGGCAGCAACAATCCCCGCAGGCATCCGATCAACGCCAAACCCTTTCATCGACGAAACCTCAAAATGCTTCAATAATGTTTCTGTAGCATAGTCTCCCGTATACGGCCATTCGTCAAGAAAATAAGTATAGTAATGCGACCCAAACTGCTCCGCAAAATCCTTGCTCTGTTTTTTGGAAAGAATGACTTCCGTTGGCTTAAAACCTTGAAGCAATTTATCGATATAGGTAACACTTCCCTGAGCAACCAAAAATTCGCCTGTTGAAATATCAAGAAAAGAAATACCGATCCGCTCTTTTTCGATAAAGATTGACGCTAAATAATTATTCGATTTCTGCTGAACAATATTGTCATTGTAGGAAACGCCAGGGGTAACCAACTCTGTCACACCACGCTTAACGATTGTTTTTGTCGTCTTAGGATCCTCCAACTGATCACAGATCGCCACCCGTTGGCCGGCACGCACCAATTTTGGAAGATAGGTCTCCAACGAATGATGAGGAAAACCAGCCAACGCGGTTTCCGATTCCGAGCCATTACCACGCTTCGTCAAAACAATGCCCAAAATCTGGGCAGCTTTGATTGCATCCTCACCAAATGTCTCGTAAAAATCGCCAACACGGAACAACAATAACGCTCCAGGATATTTAATCTTGATCGCATTATACTGTTGCATCAATGGGGTCACTTTCTTTTCTTTTGCCAACTTGTAAATCAATTTTTATGAAGCGTAAAAATAGGATAATATCGTCGCTTTGGCAAACGATACCCTCAACTTCTCGACAAAATCATTTCCATTAAACAAGAATATAAGCTAAGTTTGTATCCGAAAAAAATTAGTCATGGCCATCAAAAGATCTGGTAAACAAAATACGTCCAGCAAACAACAAAATACCTTCAAAAAAAAATCCTTCAACCCATTGAAGTCCATAAAATCTCCGATCCTGCGCATTGCGACACGGGTAGTGCTCTATTTTATTGGTATTTCACTCTTTTGGGTCATTAGCTTAAGGTTCGTCAATCCTCCCATCACCTGGTTGATGATTCAACGTGGGTTTGAACTAAAAGAGCAGGGCAAAGGATTTAAACTGGAAAAAAACTGGCTGGATTACGATGAACTTTCGGACAACCTCAAGTTAGCGGCCATTGCAGGAGAAGATGCTCACTTTATGACACACTGGGGATTCGACATGCAAGGGATTCAGAATGCCATTAAAAAAAATGCACAGGGAAAGAAATTACGCGGCGGAAGTACAATCAGTCAGCAGGTCGCCAAAAATGTCTTTCTATGGCCAGGGCGCTCCTGGTTAAGAAAAGGTTTCGAGACCTACTTTACAATTCTTATAGAAACATTCTGGAGCAAGAAACGCATCCTCGAAGTTTATCTCAATGTGATTGAAATGGGACAGGGAGTTTATGGTGCCGATGCGGCAGCGTCGTATTATTTTAGTAAAACAGGCAGCAATCTTTCAAAAAAACAAGCCGCATTGATTATAGCCATACTGCCAAACCCAAGAGAATGGGATGCCCGTAACCCTTCTGCTTATGTCAATAGACGCGCAAATGCGATTGCAAAATACATGCACCATTATACTATTCCTGAATAAGCGAAGCTATCGCCATTCGGCGGACCAATCAGAAAGAGAAGCAATACAGATCTATAGATCAAAAAGAAAGGCCACAATTACATATGGCCTTTCTTTTATACTTGTTTACAACTTATTTAAAAAGTCGTTTATGCCAGCTTTGATGGAAGGGCACTGCCCAAGCATTCTCCATTTGATGTTCATGGGTAATAGTATTATCAAATACTAAGGTATTATCATTGATGGTACCGTCTGCCAGTAGCTTCTCAAATCCGTCACGGTTAACCACGCCTATTCCTTGATCCCCTTTATATGCAAATTGCATGCGATCAAATAGTTGAATACCATACTTCGATTCAACTCCTTTTAAAAATCGAACCGAACTATCAATAGAACAACCTGATGCAGCCGCCACTTCCTCGTCCACCTTAAGGATAATAAAAAGATTATCCCGCAATTCTGCGGAAGCAGAAAGTGGTTTTCCATGTACTTTCCACTGTTCAGCAAAAGCTTCTAGGTCAGTAACAATCTCCTGTCCCTCTGCTGCCGTTAGCAGACGATCTGCCTGATAAATCCAGATACGCTTCATATGCAAATGATTTTTTAAAGATCCATCTAGCCGATACAAATCGGCTGATTAATCCTACGCTGTTTATACTCTTGAATGGCTGGAATATATACTCCTTCGCTTCCAATTTCATTTCAATTTTAAGCCAGATCCCCCACATCGAATCCGTTGCACCCCGCCCCTTTCTCACTAACAGATATAATACGGAGAAATCATTAAATAAACTATCACACCGGTAACAGCCACGTAAAGCCACATTGGATAAGTAATGCGGGCAAGCTTTTTATGACGCTCGTAAGAACCGGATATACCTCTTACAAAAGTAAAAAGCACAAAAGGGATGATAATGATAGAAAGCAAGATATGCGTAATCAGGATAAAGAAATAGATCGGTCTCAAAATTCCCTCGCCACCATATTTTGTTTCGATTGAAGTCATGTGATAAGCGACATACATCGCCAGGAAAGCTAAAGAGCAAGCAATACACAATTTGATCAAACGCTCGTGCAAGGGCTTATTACCCTTTTTTATCGCAGCCACAGCCCAAAACAGTAATACAGCAGTAATCCCATTGATAGCCGCGTAGATAGGGGGTAAAAATGTTAGCGGTTTTACATCATAACCCAGCTTTTGTAAATTCACTGTAAAGAGGATAGCAACCACTATCGGTATAACGATAGATAACAACCAAATCCATTTACTGTACTTTTTTTCTTTATTCAAACTCTCTTCCATGATATAACTATCTTTTTTGTTCTATTGTTGCTGGATGGTTTCGGATTTCCTCGACCAATAATAATTTAATTTCATCTTCCAGGCGGTCGACATCTGTCTTTACGTTGATGTCATATATCCCTCTTATACGTCCTTTTGTATCGAGTAAAAGATAATTAGAGCCAATAATGAATGGTTTATTGCCATCATTGTTGACAAGCGCGTCCTGCAATAGACTTTCTTTAGCAAATTTAAAGATATCAACAGAAGGATCTGTCACAAAAAACCAAGATTTGGTCCAGGGATTGTAAACTTTCGCGTATTTCGCTAATACATCAGGTGTATCATAGGCTGTATCAACCGTGATAGAATATAACTTAACTTTCTGATTCTGAATAAACCGATTAGCAATTTGATCTAATCGCTTAATCATTGTCCTTGATAAGGAAGCGTCCCTAGAATACATCAGGTGGACTACAGAGAGTGTTGTATCATTGTCCAACAAATGCACTTTCTTACCATCGTAATTCACAAAATCAACAGGCGTCACCGTATGGTAGATGGTATCGGGAATATCACGTCCCCATTTTCGATGTGTTGTTCCAGGCACTTCCTTTTTCCCAAAAATTGGTAAGGAGGCGTAGCTATTCGAGCCGCTTTTATTTAGTATAAAATATAAAAATCCCGGCAGTAAAAGAATTACTGCCAGGATCAATATAGTTTTAATACCTTTCTTTTGTCCAGTATTATTATCCATTCACTTTATCTATTTATTTGGAAATATTTGATGTTCTTGGAATGCAGAAGCTAAATGGCCTCCTTCAACTAGCATCAAAACAATAAAATAAATAATAAAAATAAAGACGATTCCTACAGTGACAATGAAGCTCGATTTCTCGAATTTCAAGTGCATAAAGAATGCAATGATATAATAAGCTTTAACTAAAGTAAGTATAATGTAAATTGAATTAACCAATACCCCTTTAGACAGAATTTGCCAATGGTGAACGAAGCCTAATGCGATTAAGAACTCTAGGCAAGTAAGGGCCAAAAGTACTCCAAACACCCTCCAGATGGCTTTTTTATCCAACCCACCTTCGTGAGCGTGCTCTCCGTGAGCGATATTATCTTGATATTGTGACATAGCTTTTGTAATTAAATTGATTTACTAAACAAGGTAGAAAAGTGTAAACACGAATACCCACACTAAATCCACAAAGTGCCAATATAGACCTACTTTTTCAATCATTAAATAGGATCCTCTTTTTTCAAAAGTATTATTTAAAGTCATGAACAAAATAATGATGTTCAAAATAATACCAACAGTTACGTGGAAACCGTGAAAACCAGTAATTGTAAAGAATAGGTTTGCAAACTGAAGTGCTGATGTATACGATACATCTCCCGTAAAGAAATGGCTCAATTTTTCAACAACATTTCCGCCTTCCATATGTGTAGCAATATCAGTAGCAGGATTACGTCCGAACCAAAAGCCTTCGTGGTGCAAATGCGTCCACTCTAATGCCTGACAACCAACGAAACAAAGACCACCTAAGATTGTCCATAACATCCATTTAACAACCTCATGCTTCGAATTACGATGTCCAGCTTCAACCGCCAACACCATAGTTACTGAAGACATAATCAAAATAAACGTCATTAAACCGACAAATACTAAGGGTTGTCCCCCGTCAGTAATTCCTGGAATAGATTGAAAAACCTTATCAGGATCCGGCCATACAGCGTGTGAAAATCGTTGCGCGCCATAATAAACCAAAAATGCAGAAAATGTGAAGGCATCCCCTACCAAGAAAAACCACATCATGATTTTTCCATACTCTAAGTTCCAAGGTGATTTTCCACCATTCCATGGACCAGTTTTTACCTTATCCAATTGCGATACTGTTGTACTCATTGTTTACTATTATTGATTCAAAAGTAAGAAAACATATATATAAATCCATAAAAGATCGAGAAAATGCCAAAAAATACTGGCAAGATCCATGCGGAAAAGATTGCCGTCTTTAGGAAGTTTGTTAATTCCTATAATCGCGCCAATCAAAACGATCAACCCCGCAATAATATGCGCCAAGTGCATCCATATAAAAACGTAAATAAAAGATTGCGATGCATTGTTATTCACAAAATAAACACCCCTATCGATCAATACATTCCAAGCATGAACTTGCAAGGCAAAAAATACAACTCCCAAAATAAAAGTTGCTATCAAAAACAACCGCTGTTTGGAAGACTCGCCATTTTTAGCCGCTCTATGGGCTAAAAACATCGTTAGACTACTAACCACAATCACCAAGGTACTATATAAAAGTGCATTTGGCAATAGGGTCTTAATCCCTTTGTCCACACCGCTCGCTGTATATACAATGAAACCACTGGATAACGCCGCAAACATCATGAACATCCCCAACATACCCAACCATAGGTTGAACTTTTGGGCTTTTCTCTGTACTAACTTCTCGTCAGTTTGTGCTTGTATATCTAACATTATTTCAACGGAATAAAGTTAAGCAATAATACGAGTTGTGTCACAGGCAAATAGATAAATGAGGTAAACATCACTTTCTTTGCTGAAGGAATATCACAATTCTTAAACAGCAAATAACCGTAATAACCAAACATTATTCCTCCGACCACAGATACAATCGTAAACCAAATTCCACCAAAGCCAAAATGATACGGTATAAAACCTGCAGGTATCATAAACAAACCTGAAATGAATACCATAAAAGCCGATATCTTATCACGTTTTGTCGTCGGCAATAAGCGAAAACCCGCTAATTTATAGTCATCATCCACAACCCAAGCAATTGCCCAGAAATGCGGAAACTGCCATAAAAATTGAATAGCAAACAACACAAAGGGAATAATAATAATTGCCGCTTCATTATGTCCACTATAGTAGGCTAAATCGTCTTGCGAAAAGGCTGCATAATATCCAATTAATGGCGGAAATGCACCCGGAAACGCGCCGACAAACACTGCTATTGGTGATTTTCTTTTTAATGGTGTATAGATAAATGCGTAAAGAAGAATACAGAAAACCGACAGCAGACCAGCGACAAAGTTTAAGCGAACAAGCACCAAGGTTCCTAAGATGCCCATAAAGACACTTAATACCAAAGCTTGTCCTGTTGTCATGCGGCCTGATGGCAACGGTCTGTCCTCCGTACGTTTCATCAGTTTATCCAAATCCTTTTCAATGATCTCATTAAAACCATTAGCAGAACCTGTCACCAGAAAACCACCTATAGTCAACAATAACCAATTGAACCAGAATATATCACCCTGTTGTTTTGATCCTATCAGAAAAGCAATTGACGCAGAAAATACAACCGTCAACGTAAGTCTCAACTTAACAAGCTTTTTGAAATCTGAAATAAATTCTTTCATAACTAAAAGAGACCTCCTACTATCAGTGTAATTAAACACGTACTTTTAAACATAAACATCCCGAATGCCAAGATTAGTGCCTTTGCTTGTTTAACAATAACAACAGGTAGAACTGCGCGCCAAATAACAGCGTAGCTACCACCAAATGCGTTGTTTGTGCAAATGCAGGTATTGCAAATCGAGCTAAGATAATTCCTGATAGCATTTGGATACCCACTAGAATCAATGCGATTAAAGCAAATTTATATTGCTTAGACCCCGTATTAAAACTCGTGCGGACCAAAAAGAATAATACAATAACTAAAATCAAAGAACAATATGCCAACCAGCGATGTAACTCAAACTGTTGGCCAATAGTTGTTATAAAATCAGTCCGGGCTATCGTTGAACCGGTTAATAAATCAACCTCCTCGCGAACTCCCGTTCCGACAATTACCTGTGTTAGCATCAATAAAATTGAAGCAATAGCAAGTCCTTTTAATATACCCAAAGAACGATTGACCAGTAAGGTCTTGTTTCGCAAAGTAACTGCTTTGAAATATGTATAAATACTAATACAAACAATTACAATGGCTAAGAGCATATGTACCGTAATAATCCAGGGCATCAGATTTGTCGATACAACGATCGATCCCAACCAGGCCTGAAGTACGACAACAAAAAGATTAATCACTGACCAAACAACGATCGAGCTTTTTGATTTTAAATAGGTGAAAGAATAAATAGCTGTAAATAACAAACAGAATCCGGAAACAACGCCTACCAACCGATTGATATATTCCGTCCAGGTTTTCGCAACATTAAACTCTTCATGCTGCAAAATACTCTTATCAGTACGGAGCTTGTAAGCCATTTCTTTATCGCCGAAAAATTCTACAATTTTCGCGAAACGTTCGTTCTTCTTTGCCCTTCCTTCACTATAATGCTGTTCATATCCTTGCGGTAATTGGGAGATATCTGTTGGAGGAATAATACGGTTAAAACATCTTGGCCAATCTGGGCATCCCATTCCTGACCCTGTACTCCGAACAACTCCGCCAGCAATAATGACCAAAAACAACACAATGATCGTTATAAAATTGGTCTTTATAAATCGCTTCTCAGCTGCTGGAAACATAATACTACCCCTACCTCTTAAAATACAAACTTCTATAAAATAGAGTAGGAATCCCTACTCTATTTTATAAGATTTTATTAGTCTTTTCTACCATTTTGAGCATTCCATTCTGCCTGGATACGCTCAGCTTCCTCGTCTCCTTCGAAATCATGAGGCAAATTAGAGCTCATTGTTTCAGAGAAAGGAACACTTTGAGGAATAAAATCCTCACCATGACCTGGCTTACTGTAATCGTAAGGCCAACGGTGTACAGTTGGAATTTCTCCTGGCCAGTTACCATGGATATGCTCTACCGGAGTAGTCCATTCCAATGTGTTTGACTGCCAAGGGTTTTGTGGGGCTTTTTTACCGAAGAAAATCGATGTAAAGAAGTTCCACAGGAAAGCTACCTGACCTAAAGCAGCCACAATCGCAGCCCAAGTTACCAATTGGTTGACAGAAACCCATTTTGCCATGAAATCAAAGTGTGTAAATGCATAGTAACGGCGAGGCACACCATCGATACCCATAAAGTGCATTGGGAAGAATACCATGTAAGCACCAACGAAAGTCAACCAGAAGTGTAAATAACCTAATTTTGTGTTCATCATACGACCGAACATCTTAGGATACCAGTGGTAAACACCACAAAGCATACCGAAGATTGACGCCGATCCCATTACCAAGTGGAAGTGGGCAACAACAAAATACGTATCGTGTAAGTTGATATCTAATGCCGCATTACCTAGGAACAATCCTGTCAAACCACCAGAGATAAAGAACGATACCAAACCGATAGCAAACATCATCGCCGGAGTGAAACGGATATTACCTTTCCACAACGTTGCAAGATAGTTAAACGCTTTTACCGCTGAAGGAACCGCGATAATCAATGTTGTAATCATAAATACACCACCCAAGAACGGGTTCATACCTGTTACAAACATGTGGTGACCCCATACGATAAACGATAACACGGTAATACCGATCAACGAATAAACCATCGCATGGTAACCAAAGATTGGTTTACGTGAGTTGGTTGCAATAACCTCAGAAGTTAAACCTAAAGCCGGCATAACAACGATATATACCTCAGGGTGACCTAAGAACCAGAACAAGTGTTGGAACAAAATTGGTGAACCACCTTCGTTCGGTAAAATTTGTCCTTGAACAACAAGATCCGACAAATAGAATGACGTACCAGCAGCACGGTCAAAAATCAGAAGAACAACCGCCGAAACCAATACTGGGAATGACAACATACCTACGATAGCAGTTAAGAAGAACGCCCAGATTGTCAAAGGCATTTTCCATAAGTCCATTCCTTTTGTGCGCATGTTCAAAATTGTACTTACATAGTTAATACCACCGATCAACTGTGAAGCTACAAATAGAACCATACTCACCAACCATAAAGTCATACCTGTTGCAGATCCTGCGATTGCAGTAGGAACAGCCGATAGTGGCGGGTAGATCGTCCAACCAGCAGAAGCAGGTCCACTTTCTACGAAGAACGATGCAACCATAATAACTGATGCTACAAAGAACAACCAGTAAGACAACATGTTCATAAAAGGAGATGCCATATCGCGTGCTCCGATTTGATATGGAATCAATAAGTTACTAAAAGTACCCGATAGACCAGCCGTTAACACGAAGAATACCATAACGGTACCGTGAATGGTTACCAAGGAAAGGAAAAACTCCGGTTTTATACGACCGCCTTCAGCCCATTTACCTAAGAATACTTCTAATATAGGGAACTCTTTATCCGGCCATGCTAATTGGATACGGAATAATACTGATAAAAGCATCGCAAAAACTGCCATGATGATACCAGTGATCAAGAATTGCTTAGCAATCATCTTGTGGTCACCCGAGAAGATATACTTTCTGATGAACGACTCCTCATGATGATGGCCGTGCGAATCGTGATGTTCAGCGCTATGCGATATTACTGTACTTGACATATTCGATTTTATATTCAAAAATTCTTAATTAGTTCAAAGATGCTGTAACTTGTACGCTATCCTTTTTCACGTTAGCTGTTTTACCACTGAACTCTTTTTGCAAATCCTCAGTAAAATATTTATTTTGTTTAGCTAACCACTCTTTATATTTCTCTTCAGTTACGACAACCACTTTCTTTTGCATGTTGTAGTGACCAGATCCACAGATCTTGTTACACAACATCACGAAGTCATAGTTATAATCACCCAAACGATCACGCATTTCTTCTGTTGTTACAGTAGGTGTGAATTGGAAATAGTTGGTCATCCCTGGTACCGCATTGATTTGAACACGGAAATCAGGAATATAGAAAGAGTGAATAATATCTTTTGAAACGATATGGAAACGAACAGGTTTGTTTACAGGCAACCAAATTTCAGATCCCTGAATATCATCCCAGGAATTTTTATCATTAAAGTCAATACCGTAAGGGTTGGTTGGTGTCGTCATTTTATAATTACGTTTACCAATAATCCCATCTGAACCAGCATAACGGACATTCCATTGGAATTGCTCGCCTAATACCTCAACTTGTAATGCTGATTTTTGAAGATCTTCAGGAATATTTGTGATCGATCTCCATGTAAAGAAACCGAACAATACCAATACTGTCAAAACAACAGCTGGAACAATTGTCCACAATTTCTCGATTGCATTGTTATGAGGATAATAATAAGCCTGACGTTTTGCACGCATGCGGTACAAGAATGTAAATGTCATCAACAAGATGTGTGTGATAACCAATACAAATGTTGTAATTGCTGTCGTAATGATAAACATCGTATCAATACGCTCACCGTGCTCAGTTACTGCCGATCTCCAATAAGCAGCTCCCCAGTGTACATATGACCAATATACACCATAAAGGAATACAACCAAGAAAATGAATAACAATGCCGATTGAAATGTGTTATTCGCAAACGGATTGTATTTACCGTTCATCTTTCTTGTCAATTCATAGATCGAAAGTACTTTACCGATAACGGCAACAACTGTACATATAACCAAGAATAACAAGACATAATATGTGAAGTTTTTATAAACCTGAGGGTCTATTTGCTTCACTTCTTCAACAGCAGGAGCAGCAGCACTAGCTTCTGTAGAAGAACTAGCAGATCCAACAGCAGCAGTACCTGCTGCCGCTGTTGTATCTTTTGCAACCGAATCCGTTGCTGCAGGGGCAGCTACTGCTGTAGTTGCCGCTTTAGCAGAATCAGATGCTACTGTATCTTGTTGACTTGCTAGGATAGGAGTCGCAAAAAGCAATCCTAGTGCAAGCACAAAACCCGAGATGGATTTGAATCTATTATTTAATTTAAAGCTCATTTCTTTTATAACGTTTTTACGTAACCTTCCTTTAAAAGTGAAACTATATCTGGTGATGCAAACTCTCATCCAAGAAAGGATGATTTTTAGGCACCAATGCTTGTTTACTCAATTTACTCATCACTAAGAAGATGAACAAACCTAAGAAACCAAGTGCAGTTCCGATTTCAATGATACCAAATCCTCTATGTTCAGCAACAGTACCAGGCATGATCATGATATAATAATCTAGCCAGTGACCAGCCAATAATAGAATCGCTACGAACAACATTACATTTTGTTTACGTTTAGCATCGCGATCCACTAATAGTAACAATGGTGCCACAAAGTTAATGATAATACTCAACCAAAACCAAGGTTTGTATTCAGGTTCCCAACGTTTGTAGAAATAAACTGTTTCCTCCGGCATGTTTGAATACCAAATCAACATGAATTGTGCAAACCAAACGTAAGTCCAGAAGATCGAGAAACCGAACATCAATTTACCCAAATCGTGTAAATGATTTTCGTTTACCCAGTTCATATAACCAGCTTTCTTCAATACAACAACGATGATCGTGATACATGAAATACCGCTAACCCACATTGCTGCAAAGTTATACCAACCGAACATCGTTGAAAACCAGTGTGCTTCTAAAGACATTACTGTATCGAAAGACCAGATAGGTGTAGTAAAACCGAAGATAACTAAGAAGATTGCCGACAATTTGAATGACTTTTTATAAGAAGCCAATCCGCCTTCCAAATCTTCTTTATAAGAAAGTTTCGCAAAAATAACAGCAAAAATGCTATATGTTCCCAAAAATACCACCTGACGGATCAAGAAGAATGGAACATTTAAATAAGCAGATTTACCTGCGATAATAGGGTCAAAATTTGTACTATGCGGATCAGTGATACCATCTGCATTCCAGTGGTGATATAAGTTATGCGTGGTTAAACCTAAACCTACAATAACTAATAAAACTAATGATGCAATTGGTAAAACACTCGCCATAGCCTGAGGTATACGTACCAAACCTGCAGACCATGCAGATTGTGTTACATATTGCAAGGCAACAAAGAATGTTCCAGCTGCGCATACACATGTAAAGTAATAACCCATCAATAACAAGTTGGCATAAGTACGCTCTACAGTAACGTGATCGCCCGAAAGCAACCCGAAAGCTACAGCAGCTACGCCTAGTACAACAGCGACAATACTGAACATTTTAGCTTTGCCAGCAAACTCGTATCGCTCGTTGAAATTATAATCGTGATGATGACTGTGAGTTCCCATTTATATATCTGATGTTAGATTATTTCTTTTGTAATTCGTGAACATACATAACAACTTTCCATCTCTCCTCTGGAGACAATTGAGATGCATGTGATCCCATGGAGTTGTGTCCGTAATAAATTGTATGGTAAATTTTACCATCAGTCAAGTCAGCCATCAAACCACCCCGTGAAGAGCTCGCCGCATCTGTTCTGTGATAAGATGGTGGCGGAGGAAAGTTCTCTAATTGACGAGTACCTCTTGAATCAGTCACGCTACGGTCTTTTGTGATAGGACCATCACCTTTACCTTCTACTCCATGACATATCGAGCAGTAAGTGGTGAACAAAGCTTTACCTTTTTCAAGATTTTCGGCATTTACGACCAAAGGACTTTTTACTTCTCTTCCTGCACGTTCATAATCCTCTAATGTATTGGCGTATTCAAAACGAGTGAAACCAATTGGATCTGTACCTTTAGGAGGTGTTTGTGCTGTTTTTCCATCAGCAAAATTCGCATTAGGTTGATCCGGATTGAAAGCAAGCGGATCGTACATGTTACGAGAAAACTCTAAACCTGTACTACGAGTTGTTTTGTCACCACAAGAAGAAACAAGTGCTGTCAATGCCACAGCTGCGCATAGCGTTCCAAGTAAATTCTTCTTATTCATAGCTAACATATTTTCTATCATTGTACTTAACTTCAACAGCTCCAGCTTCTTTCAATAAGCTATCGATCAAAGCGTGATCTGTATTTTCTTTGGCATCTACTGCAAGGATGAAACGATCATCTGTTGCTCTCAAGTCCATTACACGAGGTGCACGTCCCGGAAATAAGTGGTTACGGAAGAAAAACGTGGCAACCATACCCAAGGCACACAATAAGATGGTAACCTCAAATGTAACTGGAACAAAGTTTGGCATACCAAAAGATGGTTTACCACCGATATTCATCGGCCAATCATATGCCATTGTATAATACAACAAACTAAAACCTAATGTCGTTCCTAATGCTCCAAAGCAAAATGCTGCGATAGGCAAGCGAGAAGGTTTCACACCCAGCTTTGCTTCGATGCCGTGAATAGGCATCGGAGTAAAGCAGTCGTAAATACTTATATTGTTTGCTTGCAATTTGTCGATCCCATGCATCATTTCATCGGGATCCGCAAAACTACCTAATATATATTTTGTATTGTTCATTGCTGATTATTTTCTAACTGATAATTCTTTAATCTCTTCTTCTGTCACTGAATCATATTTCTCTAATGACTCCTGGAAGTACTTCACTTGTTCCTCAGGGAATGCGCCTTCTTGAGCCAATTTAGTTTTATGTTGTAATGAAGATGATTTCAACAACAATTTCACTTCGGCGATAGCGATACCTGGTAAGAAACGTAAGAACAACAAGAATAATGTAAAGAATAATCCGATTGAACCTACAAAGATACCTACGTCTGTCCAAGTTGGGTAGAACATTGCCCAAGATGAAGGCAAGTAATCACGGTGCAATGAAGTCACGATAATTACAAAACGCTCAAACCACATACCGATGTTTACAACAATCGATAAGATCCATGAGATAGGAATACTTGTACGGATTTTTTTGAACCAGAATAACTGTGGAGAAATTACGTTACAAGTCATCATTGACCAGTAAGCCCAAGCGTATGGACCCAACATACGGTTCTCGAAAGCATACATTTCGTATTCTGAACGAGAGTACATTGCGATAAACAACTCAGTCAAGTAAGCCACACCCACGATAGAACCAGTTGTCATGATGATAATATTCATCGACTCAATGTGGAACATCGTGATGTAGTTCTCAAAGTTCATTACTTTACGTAAGATCAACAATAACGTCTGTACCATCGCGAAACCAGAGAAGATCGCACCCGCCACGAAGTATGGAGGGAAGATCGTTGTATGCCATCCAGGGATAACCGAAGTGGCAAAGTCCATGGATACGATCGTGTGTACAGAAAGTACAAGCGGCGTAGAGATACCTGCCAAGATCAATGACACGATTTCAAAACGTTGCCAAGTCTTAACTGAACCATTCCATCCGAATGATAATACAGAATAGATTTTTTGTTTTAATCCAGTAGCACGGTCACGAATTGTTGCAATATCCGGCAACAAACCACAGTACCAGAATACCAAGGATACTGTAAAGTAAGTTGAGATCGCAAACGCATCCCATACCAAAGGAGAGTTGAAGTTTACCCAAAGTGATCCAAATTGATTTGGAAGTGGGAAAATCCAATAAGCCAACCAAGGACGACCCATGTGAGCTACAACGTATGTAGCCGCACAGATTACCGCAAAGATCGTCATCGCCTCTGCAGAACGGTTGATTGAATTACGCCAGTTCTGGCGGAAGATTAATAATACAGCTGAAATCAACGTACCCGCGTGACCGATACCTACCCACCATACGAAGTCGGTGATATCCCAAGCCCAGCCTACAGTTTTATTCAGACCCCAAGCGCCGATACCTGTCCAAAAGGTATAACTAACGCTAACTACCCATAATAAAGCACCTAATACAGCAACGGTAAAACCAATCCACCATGCTTTATTCGGTTTATTTTCAACCGGTAGTAAGATATCATCCGTAATTTTTGCATACGTAATGTCCTTACCGGTCATTAATGGTTCTCTTAATATTGATTCGTTATGCGATGACATAGTATTTTTATTTCAAATATTGTACAAGATTACGCCTCAAAAGTGTTTCTAACTTTTGTCATATAACCGATACCCGGTTGAACATTGATTTCCTCAAGTACGTAATAAACACGCTCGTTGCGTAATGCTTTAGATACTTCTGATTCTGGATCATTTGCATCACCAAAGATAATTGCATTTGCAGAACATGCTTGTTGACAAGCCATTTGGATATCGCCATCTTTAACTTTGCGATTTTGAATCTTAGCTTGTAATTTACCTGCTTGAATACGTTGGATACACATTGAACATTTCTCCATTACCCCACGTGAACGAGTAACAACATCTGGATTCAATACCAATTGTGTGAACTCATTGTTCAAGTAGTTGTCAAAACGTGAATCATTCCAGTATGCAAACCAGTTGAAACGACGAACTTTGAAAGGACAGTTGTTCGCACAGTAACGTGTACCAAAACAACGGTTATATGCCATATGGTTCAAACCTTCTGAAGAGTGTACTGTTGCCAATACCGGACAAACCGTTTCACAAGGTGCGTGACCACAGTGTTGACACAACATCGGTTGGTGAACAACAGTGATATCTTCGAAATCCAAATCAGCCGAAGCTCTCGCAATTTCTTTCTCTTTTGTAAGATCTTGATCTTTTCCTTCGATTGTATAGTAACGGTCAATACGTAACCAGTGCATTTCACGACGACGACGAACCTCATCACGACCTACAACAGGAATATTATTTTCAACGTTACAAGCAACGATACAAGCACCACACCCTGTACATGCGTTCAAGTCGATCGCCATCACCCATTTGTGACCAGGTTGCTCATATTTGTTCCACAAATCGTATGTTTTGTGATTATCCGTAAAGCGGCCTGCCTCAGAGTTAGGATCTTTCAGATATTTCGCAAATGTCGTTTCACGAATAACGTTACGACCTTCGATCGTGTGGTGTGTCTGTGTTTGTGCCAATTGGTAAGTACCAGACGCTTTCGCTACAGTTGCTTTAGCAACACCTTGTACTGTACCATTGATGATAGAAGCAAAAGGGAATGCGTTTTTACCAACTTCATTACCTGCTTTACCAACTTTTGTACGGCCGTAACCTACAGCAACTGAAACTGTTCCTTGTGCTTGACCTGGTTGTTGTACAACTGGCAATTCCAATTCAACACCATTTGCTTTTAAAGTCACTTTACCGTCTTCACCCAATCCTAATTTCTCAGCATCTTTCGGGTTAAGAGCAGCGTAGTTATCCCAAGTTACTTTAGAAACAGGGTCAGGCAGTTCTTGTAAATAAGCGTTGTTCGCGTAACGACCGTCACGAAGACCAGCAGGCTCATAAAGTTTCAATTCAAACTCACCGGTAATCGCTTTGCTTGATGCCTCAATTGCTGAAGCTGCCGCTGCAGCATTTCCTGTAAATGCAGGAGCTGTTGCCGCTTTAGCACCTTTATATTCAAAACCAGTTTGCAATACAGCATCCCAGTTTTTCGTAGAACCTGCTAAGATTTGTGTAGACCACAAGTTCTTAACGAAGTTGTACATATCGGTATCATTTCCTGCCCAAGTCAACAAGCTTTGTTCAACTTGACGTGTTTTGAAAACAGGATTAATTGTTGGTTGAACGATCGAGAACAAACCTTCTTTTGGATTCGCATCACCCCAAGACTCCAAGAATGTACTTGCTGGAGCGATCGCTGTCAATTCAGAAGCTGTTTCATCCGCACGTTGCGAAAACGATAAGGTGAAAGGAACTTGTTTCAACGCTGCTTTTACATCTTCTGCTTTGAAGTAATCATACACCGGGTTGCTATTCAAGAAGAACGCAACACCAACTTGACCTGATTTCGCAGCTGCTAAGAAAGCTTGGAACGAAGAATCTGAACCTTGGTATTGTTTAGAATAGTTATCCAAATCGATGATTGTACCGTACGCGCCTAATGCAACGTTAATTGCATTGACCAATACCTGTACATTGACATCGTTAGAACCAGCAACAACAACTGCTGCGCCTTTGCTGTTCACCAATTCTTTCGCTGCTAGAGCGACACCTTTTTGTGCTTTTTTGTTTGCAGTGGCACCAGCCAAAGACTGACCAGTGATTGCATTATATAAAGCAACCAATGTAGCTCCTTCTTCCGAAGGTTTGATGGCGATACGAGCATCCGCATTTGTACCAGTCATCGAAAGACCAGACTCAAATTGCACGTGACGTGACATTTTTCCGTTTTTCAACGATTTATAATCACGGTTTTTAGCGTATTGTTGTGTATGCTCCTCACCTGCTAACCAAGTTCCTAAGAAATCAGCTGCAACGGAAACAATCACATTTGCCTTTTCAAAATTGTATGAAGGGACAACAGCTTTCCCAAATGAAGCTTTATTCGCCTCAATAATACCGCTGTAAGATACAGCATCGTATTGTACATGGTTAACTGTTGGGAATTTCGTTGCGAAAGCAGCGATAGCCGCCAACGTTGAAGGACTGTTTACGGTGTTAGAAACGATCGTAATTTGTTTACCAGAAGATGCTGCTGCATTCAAAGCTTTAACAACTTCCCCATCCAATTTAGACCACTCTACATCTTGACCTTTCAATTGTGCCTGTTTCAATTTGGACTCATCGTATAAATCCAATACAGAAGCAGCAGTCGTTGAATCCAAACCTTGGTTCAAACCAATTGCATTCGGGTTAGGCTCAACATTGATCGGACGACCTTCGCGCGTTTTAACCAAGATACTTTGACCGTTGAACGTCGAAGCATAATAGTTAGGGATACCTGGAGTTACCTCTTCAGGTTTAATCAAATAAGGAACTGCCTTATGCACAGGAGTACGGTTACAAGCCGCTAAAGAAACAGCACCCAAACCAAATCCTAATGCTTTCAAGAAGTCACGGCGAGGAGTTTTAGTACTCAAGCCAGCTTCGTTTAATACATCTTCTACAGGAATAGATTCGGCAAACTCACCCTTGCTTCCTTCAACGAAAGCAGGAGTTTGATTTAACTCTTCCAAACCTTTCCAATATTTTTTATTGCTATCCATTTAAGCTGTATATAAGATTGCGTATTTCAAATAATTATTAATAGTGACACTTACCACACTCAAGACCACCGATCATGGCTGCAGTCATTTTCTCACCTTTCTTAATTCTTTCGTGTGCTTTGATCAAATCTTCATAGTATTTGTTATCCGATTTGATATCTGTCTTTTTGTGACAATCAACACACCATTTCATCGTCAATGGAGAGTATTGGTATACTTCTTCCATATTTTGGATTGGACCGTGACAAGTTTGACACTCAACACCAGCTACCACAACGTGTTGTGAGTGGTTGAAGTAAGCAAAGTCAGGTAAGTTGTGGATACGAACCCATTGAATTGGTTTCGGATTGTTACCGTAAGTACGCGTATCAGGATTCCAATCCAATGCACGATAGATTTTAGCAATTTCCGGAGAAATCTCACCATCATAATGCTCTGAAGCAGTGATTGTATTGTGACAGTTCATACATACGTTAGCCGATGGAATAGACGCATTTTTAGATTTAAATGCTCCACCGTGACAGTATTGACACTCAATTTTGTTAACACCCGCGTGGATTTGGTGCGAGAACTTAATTGGTTGAACCGGCTGATAGCCTTGGTGAACACCAACGTTCCACATGGTCTTCCAACCACCTACAGCTAATAATGCAACTAACATCAAGACTGTAAAGCCAACCAACTTTTTGTTTTTAACGAATGCTTTCGCAAACTTCACAAAACGTTGGCTATCTTCTGGCTCTTGTTGCGCAGCAATAGCTTCTTGGTTTTTAGCAATTACATTTTCTAAGGTACGGATCACACGATTCAACACCACGATAACCACTACAGCCAAAACAACAACTGCGATCAAGCCCAAAATCATGAACATAGACGCGTTATCATCTTTAGCGCCAGCACCACCAGCAGCAGCCTCTTTCGGTTTCTCCTTAGAAGCATCGGTGATATACGCTAATACCGACTTGATCTGATCGTCAGATAAATCAGTAAAAGAAGTCATCACAAGCTTGTTGTTCTCTTCGAAGATTTTAACTGCATCAGCATCGCCAGACGCAATTAAAGCCTGAGAGTTCTTGATCCACTTGATTAACCAAGCTTCGTCTTTCGTCTCTGGAATCCCCTTTAAAGCAGGACCAACCACTTTTCTGTCAATGGCGTGACAGGATGTACACTTAGATTTGAAGATTTTTTCACCTTCCTTGACATCTTGCGCATGCAACGTCGTAACGGCAAATAATAGCATCAAACTCGTTGACACCACCCTCGCAAGGCTTCCCAAAACGGATGAGATAGTTCTCATATTTAGCACTTTATACTATTTATTTGTGAATGTAAAAAATTAACTCCCATGGTTAAAGGAGCCACTACCCCCCTAACAATGCCACAAAAGTATGATTTATTAACAAATCGCTGACAATTTTGTGACCTTTAATATCAATTTATAATCATTCTAAACAAATGCGTTTAAACAAGGATAAAAACAACATTACGCTATTAAAGTGGTTCCATCACTACAACTTTTCATTTGAATAGCTACCCAAATATAAGACAATTCCATGACAATTTAAAATATTCAAAATAACAGATCGCAGAAGACACAAAAGGTTTTTTTTCGACTTAATTTCCGTAACTTTATCAAGATGAATGGAGACTGGGCCAGGATCAATTCCCAGACTGAAAATGAAAGAATCTGGATGATACTACTTTTATAGAGATGCTCTTTTATATAAAGGAATAGATTGATCCCAGTCGACCGCTCCTGTCAAAATCAACGACTAACATACGACAGCCATGGAAACAAACAAAAAATACAACCCGCTAAGTAAAGAAGAGGAATACATTATTATACACAAGGGAACTGAGCGGCCTTTTACGGGTGAACTTTTAGACAATAAGCTCAAAGGAACGTATATCTGCCGCCGTTGTGACAGCCCGCTATACCGTTCGGAGTCGAAATTTGAATCTGGCTGTGGCTGGCCAAGTTTTGATGATGAGATTCCTGGAGCAATTACAAGGATCACCGATGCCGATGGTCGCCGCACTGAAATCCTTTGTAGCACATGTGGCGCGCATTTAGGCCATGTATTCCTCGGAGAAGGCTTTACGACAAAAAACACGCGTCACTGCGTTAATTCTATTTCAATGAAATTTGTAGCCGATACTACGAAGTAACTTTCACTTTAGTCGACTCACGAACTTTCAGTTCACAAGGCAACACCATTCTACGTGTTGCTTTTATTTTACCCTGAAGACGAAGCAACAAAATATTAATCAGGTTCTCAGCAATGTCCTTGATCGGCTGCGAAACAACTGTGATAGCAGGTTCTACCAACTTAAAAACTGTATGGTCGTCAAAAGCAATGACTGCTGGCATCGTAAAGTTGAACTTTTTAGCGGCCTTCAAGCCCGAAATCGCCAAATAGTTAGTGGAGAACAAAACAGCATCCAGCCTGTTTTCACAGATGAACTCCCGCAAAGATTCCATCGCCTCCTCATCCGAAGCATCCATTTGGATCTTCTGGATAAAACTTTGCTGCTTATTATTATCCATAGCTTTCATATAGCCATCTGAACGCTCTTTCATTTGAGTTTGATCCGAGTAGAGCGATACAAATCCGATACGTCTATAACCTTGTTGACACAAATGGTTACTTGCATCAAAGGCCCCCTGAAAATTGTCGGCCCCAACATAGTCTGTTTCAAGCCCCGGAAAATATCGGTCGAAGAGCACAACCGGGATATTATTCTGCTGTAACTGCTTTACGGTATCTTCCAAACCATCGGAAGGTGTAATAATAAAACCATCCACCTGCCGATCGTAAAACATCTGGATCAACTCCTTCGCTTTTTCTACATCATTGTTGGTACTACAATAAATAATACGATAGCCCTGCTCATAGACCTTACTTTCGATCAGGCGTGCTATATTCCCAAAAAAAGGATTGGAAATATCTTCGATAATCAAACCTAGAATCTTCGTCTTCCCTGTGCGGAGACTTTTTGCCAACTCATTGGGCTTATAGCCGACCTTTTTGACATAGTCCAAAACCCGCTTAGTCAAAGCCTCACTAATACGCTTTTCTTTTGCCTTATCATTTAAAATAAAGGACACAGTAGTTACAGAAATCCCCAAGGCCTTTGCGATATCACTGATCAGAATACGTTTCTTCATGTAGTAGTAGTAGGTTTGTTAAGTTTTTTATTACGAAGATTACTAAAGTAAAAAATTTAACGACAATTTACTAAAATAATAATAAAATTGCGCTAAAAGGTTTTATTTACTAATTTTAAGCAGTTTTCAAATACCCGAACAAAACCTATGACAGGAAATAAACTACTCAAAACAGTGTTGGGCACACTAATTTTACCATTTTGTGCGCAAGCCCAGCAAAATCTTACACAATATGTCAACCCCTTTATTGGGTCCGCGGATCATGGCCACGTCTTTGTTGGTGCGAATGTACCTTTAGGTGCGGTGCAATTGGGGCCTACTCAAATTCCACAGATTTGGGACAAGTTCAACGGATGGGATTGGTGCAGTGGATACAATTACAAAAGCCAGGAAATTTTAGGTTTTACCCATACCCACCTGAGCGGAACAGGTATCGGTGACCTCAACGACCTTATGATCGTTCCTGCTAACGGAAAATTACAATTAACGCCCGCAGAATTCAACAAAATGAATACAGGTTATGGCTCTTCCTTCAAAAAAGAAAATGAGGTAGCAAAACCGGGATTCTATAGCGCTTATTTAGATGACTATCAGGTGCAGGCCAACCTGACAGCCACCGAACGTGTTGGTTATCATCAATATCGCTATGAAAAAACAGACAATGCACATATTTTGGTCGATTTAGGTTACCATATCAATTGGGATAAACCGACAGACACCTACATCAAACAGGTGAACGATTCGACCTTTGTTGGTTACCGCTTTTCAACAGGATGGGCGACTGACCAAAAATTGTATTTTGCCATCAGAACTTCCCAACCGATACAAAAAGTAAGATTTTTCGAAGGTAAAGAAGAAAAATTAGGCCAAACAACATTCAAAGGACAGGCAATCAAAGCGGCTTTATTCTTTGATGCTGTTAAAAATAAAACCATCGAACTCAAAGTCGGTATTTCTCCGGTAAGCTCGACCAATGCGCTGAACAACATCAACGCCGAGATTCCAGGCTGGAATTTTGAAAAAGTAAAGCAAGACGCCGATCAACGTTGGAACAAAACCTTAAATAAGATTCAATTTGAAGCCGACAAAGATACGAAGACAATCTTCTATACGGCATTATACCACACCTACTTCGCTCCTACCATCTTCAACGATGCAAATGGCGATTATTTAGGAACTGACAAACAAGTATATGAAAAACAGGATTTTGTCAACCATACGGTATTTTCGCTTTGGGATACTTACCGTGGTCTTCATCCTTTGATGACGATCTTGGAGGACCGTAAAATCAACCAGGATTTTATCAAAACCATGTTGGCGATCTATCAACAACAAGGTAAATTACCCATGTGGCACTTACAAGGCAATGAAACCAATACAATGGTTGGATTACCTGCAATTCCAGTGATTGCTGACGCCTTCTTAAAAGGAATTATTGACGAGAAAGATTATCCTTTGATGTGGGAAGCTGTTAAGACCACGGCCATGGGTAATGATCACGGTCTGAAATATGCGCGTGAACTGACTTACATTCCTATCGACAGCATGCCTAATGAGTCTGTAGCATGGGCATTAGAGTATGCGATTGCTGACTTTGGTGCTTATAAAATTGCCGAAAAACTGGGTAAAACAGAAGACGCTGCTTATTTCAAAAAACGCTACAAACTATACGAGCAATATTTTGACAAAGAGGTAGGTCATTTCGTCGGTAAAAAAGCCAATGGCGAGTTCCGCAGACCTTTCGACCCCCTCATGGCCAAACACCGCGAGAATGACTATTGCGAAGGTAATGCATGGCAATACACCTGGTTAGTACCCCAAGATGTCAAAGGGCTGATCAATCTTTTCGGTGGCGAGGAGAAATTTTTGAAAAAACTGGATTATTTTACGACCATGTCATCGGATCTTGGTGGTGAAGCTTCACCGGATATTTCAGGACTAATCGGCCAATATGCGCAAGGTAACGAACCAAATCACCATATCCCCTACTTGTATGCTTACGCGGGACAACCTTGGAAAGGTGCAGCCTTAGTCCGTAAAGCGATGACTGAGTTTTACACAAACAGTCCAGCTGGTCTATGTGGAAATGATGACGTCGGACAAATGAGCGCATGGTATGTATTCTCGGCAATGGGCTTCTATCCATTAAATGCAATGAGTGGTGTTTATGTCTTCGGTTCGCCGATGATGCAACATGCGAATATCAATCTACCGAATGGCAAAACGTTAGCGATCGATGTTAAAAACCAAGGCAAAGCCAATCCATATATCAAATCAATCAAATTAAATGGCCAGCCTTACGCCAAAACGTTCATTACACATGCGCAGCTTTTAGCAGGTGGACAGATGGAAATCGAGATGAGTGCTACGCCACACAAAAACTTTGGTAAAAACAAAGCCGATTGGCCTTCAAGCATTGACAATAATTAACTGAAAAATTGTCAGTAAAACATTACTGGATTAATATTTGTTAATACCTTAATAACATATTTAAGGAGAAACAAAACATGGCAGATTACAAAAACATCAATATACAAGATATCCCTGATGGAGGTGATAATCCAAAAGACTTCTATGAAACTTTTAAAGAGCGTTTGGAAGACTTAGAAACATTTCCAAAGGACTATACGTATAAATTTATCTTACCAAAAGATCAGGACCACTTCAATCAGATCCAGCGCGTATTTGATGACACAGGTGCACAGTTTGATTTTAAGGATTCCAAAACAGGTAAGTATACTTCAATTACGGTAAACTTGAACGTAAAAGACGCCGATCAGGTAATCTACTTCTACAAAGAAGTAGCGAAGATAAAAGGTGTTATCATGTTATAGGTGTTATCATGTTATAAAAGAATAAATCAGGCTGTCGAATTGACAGCCTGATTTGTTTTCTGATCTACATATTAACCTAACTCCTCCCTATTTCAGCATAACGACATCAAGCCAATAATCGCCGCTAAATCTTTTACTAGCATAGTGCAGCTTGAATAGATTAACAGCAGTCTCCTCATTTAAAAAATCCAAAATTCGTTTGACATCCCGCCGGGCAGCAAACAGTTCCTAACAGCATTTTCCATAAAAAAAGCCCGCGTAAAGCGAGCTTTTCATATCATTTAAAGAATAAACTTATTCTTGACCAGCACCAGCTACAGGAGCTTCGCCAGCAGGTTTATCCTGCTTTGGTTTGTCTTCTTTCGGCGGACGAGGCAATAAAGCTTTACGGGAAAGCTTCATTTTACCTTGTTTGTCGATATCCAACAATTTAACCGTTACTTTATCACCTTCTTTGAAGATACCGTCCATTGTTTCAAGACGTTTCCAGTCGATTTCAGAGATGTGCAATAAACCGTCTTTACCAGGCATGATTTCAACGAAAGCACCGAATGGCATAATTGATTTCACTTTACCTTCGTAAGTTTCACCAATCTCTGGTTTAGAAGCAATCGCTTTGATACGACCTACTGCATCATCAATAGCCGCTTTATTATCTGCGAATACTTGAACAACACCTTTATTATCAACTTCTTCGATCGAAATTGTAGCACCGGTCTCACGTTGCATTTCTTGGATAATTTTACCACCTGGTCCGATTACAGCGCCAATAAATTCTTTATCGATCAACAATTGAACGATACGTGGTGCATGTGGTTTGTAATCTTCGCGAGGAGCAGAAATTGTTTTCTTCATCTCACCCAAGATGTGTAAACGCGCTTCTTTTGCTTGATCCAAAGCTTGCGTCAATACTTCCCATTTCAAACCATTGATTTTTAAGTCCATTTGACAAGCAACGATACCTTTTTCTGTACCCGTTACTTTAAAGTCCATATCACCTAAATGATCTTCATCACCTAGGATATCCGATAAGATCGCATATTTACCTGTTTTCTCATCAGAAATCAATCCCATGGCAATACCTGAAACTGGCGCTTTCAATTTCACACCGGCATCCAAAAGTGCTAATGTACCAGCACATACAGTTGCCATAGAAGAAGAACCATTTGACTCCAGAATATCAGAAACAACACGGATAGTATATGGATTTTCACTGTCTGCAGGAAGTACCTGTTTCAATGAACGCATTGCTAAGTTACCGTGACCAACTTCACGACGGCCTGGACCTCTGTTAGGTCTTACCTCACCTGTAGAGAATGCAGGGAAGTTGTAGTGAAGAATAAACTTGTTATAACCGTTGATAAAAGCACCATCGATCATTTGCTCATCGTCTTTAGCACCTAAAGTAACCGAAGTCAATGATTGTGTTTCACCACGTGTGAATACAGCTGAACCGTGTGCAGCAGGCAAGTAATCTATTTCTGACCAGATTGGGCGAACTGTACGTACGTTACGGCCATCTAAGCGAATTCCTTCATCTAAGACAAGATTACGAACAGCATCATACTGAACATCGTGGAAATATTTTTTAAATAAGAATGCGGTATCATCATCCAATTCCTCTGGCATTGTTGCTCTGTACTCTTCCGCGATTTTTGCGAAGTTTTCAGAACGGTCATGTTTTGCAGAAGCAGATTTTGCAATAGCGTAAACCTTATCGTAAGTAGCTGCAAAAATAGCATCTCTCAATTCAAGGTTTTCAGGCTCATGGTTATACTCACGTTTAACCGTTTTACCAACTAAGTTAGCCAGTTCTACTTGAGCAGCAACTTGTTTTTTGATCGCTTCATGAGCAAAAGCAATTGCTTCTACCATTTCAGCTTCAGAAATCTCTTTCGCTTCACCTTCAACCATACCGATATCTTGTGCAGAACCAGCAACAATAAACTCTAAAGTTGCATTTTCAAGCTCAGACAATTTTGGGTTGATGACCAACTGACCGTCAATTTTCGCAACACGCACTTCAGAAATCGGTCCATTGAAAGGAATATCAGAAACAGCAATAGCTGCAGAAGCAGCCAAGCCCGCTAAAGCATCAGGCATAATATCTTTATCTGCAGAGATCAAGCTGATTGCAACTTGTGTATCTGCGTGATAATTTTCAGGGAACAAAGGACGTAATGCACGATCTACCAAACGTGAGATCAATACCTCATAATCTGACAATCTAGCCTCACGACGTAAGAAACCACCTGGAATACGGCCAGTTGCCGCATATTTTTCTTGATAATCTACAGAAAGGGGTAAAAAATCAACACCAGATTTCGCTTCTTTAGCTGAAACAACTGTTGCAAGCAACATCGTATCACCTTGTTTTAATACTACAGCCCCATCAGCCTGTTTTGCCAATTTACCTGTAGACAATTCGATCTGGGTGCCATTACCCATATCGATGGTCGTTTTAATTTCGTTGTAATTCATTTAATCTTGTTTGCGACATGCTTTTCATCTTGTTGGCAGCATGCCAATATTTTAAATACATTAGATTTCAGCACAAAGGTAAATTAAAATATTAAGATTAGTGCAATTAACAGCAGGCTAAATCATCAAACCATCGTAATACGGCAGCAACCGCCTTAATCTGTCAAGCAATGAATCAATTGAAGTCTTCTCAAGTTCTCTTATTTCTCGAAAAAGGCTTCCAAAGGCTTATCAATTATAACGAGGAATCTAGCCTGTCGCGTAGTATAAAACAATATAAGACAAGTATAAAACATGGCTATCATTTTCGGAGATTCCTCGGTGCTTCTTCGGTACTTGTTCGGAGCTTGTTCGGTACTTCTTCGGTTGGAAGCGAAGAAATAGCGAGCAAGCTCCGAGGAAAAAGCGATTAAATAAAGACTAAATAGTGAAACTGAAGTAAGGGATAAATAGGCCAATGTCGTCCGCTAACCTAAGAAAGTCCTGAACAACTACAAAAGGCCATGACGAACAGAAAACGACCATGCTGACGCGAAAAATACAATAACAATTCGGGCACGATAAACACAATAAAAAAAGCCATCCAAAAATTGGATGGCTTTCTTAACACCTTTGTATTAAAGCTTATTTGATAATATCACGTAAACCTAGACCTTTAATGATCGCACGGTAACGGTTGATATCTTTTTTGTAAAGATAAGCTAATAATGAACGACGTTTACCTACTAACATTTGTAGGGCACGTTGTGTACCGAAATCTTTTCTGTTTTTTTTCAAGTGCTCAGTTAAGTGAGCAATTCTCTTAGTGAATAAAGCAACTTGACCTTCAGTAGATCCTGTGTTTGTAGCTGATCCAGCAAATTCTGCGAAGATATCAGCTTTGTACTCTTTACTTAAATACATTTCCTGAATAATATTAAAGCGTTAAAAATTTTATTAATTGGCTGCAAAGATAGCAAAAATCTTCGGTTGCCAAAATAATTTAATAAGCAAAGGTTCAGCCACTATTAAACCTTTACGTAGATTTTCTTCTTATCCAACCAATAGCAGATTACCCACATCAACGTTAAGAAACATAGTGAATAAACAAAAGAACCAACTTCTGGTATCCCAGGCACTTTCGCGCAAACATATTTATAAAACCAGGCAAAAGCGTCGAGGTATTTTTGTGTACCATCCTCTTTTACGCCATCAGGAATGCGGAACAATCCCAAAAAGCGTGGTAGAACACCGCTCAAGACAAAGATGAATAACGGATTTTTACCAAAAACATCAAAAAACTGTGTCAATTTATTTTTCACCCCCTGCACTTCAATAAACCAGATCATACCACCTAGTGTCATGGTTGCCAAACCTGTTGTATAGAGCACATAGGAACTCGTCCATATTTTTTTATTGATCGGAAAACCCAAGGCCCATATCCAAGCCAATACGACCAAAATAAATCCGGTCACAAACATTCCCGCCAGCAATTTAAAATGAGGCTCATTAGAGGGCGGTACTTTAGACCACAACCAATCCACCTGACCTTGTTTTTTTATAAATACACCAACTAAATACCCAAAGACGACCTGAACAATCGTCGGTAATGTGCTCATCAGTCCTTCGGGATCGAAGGGTACCCCCTCCCCTTTGTAAACATGCGGTAAACCTAAAATGGCAATATCATATTGTGTACCGAACCAACCTTCTAAGCTATAGGGATCTGGTCCTCCGGCTATTGCACAAATTGCCCAATATAACAACAGAATAATCGTCGAGATCCAGATTATCGTTTTTTCCTTAAAATAATAGGCGAGAATTGACGCAAAGCAGTAGGCTACGGCAATGCGCTGCAGTACTCCGAAAATCCGAATTCCACGGCTCGGGTCCGCTCCGTCTACCCATTGCTTCAACACAAGGGCTGCGCCATCCCATTTCACGAAAGGCCACCAGTTTATAAAAAGTCCGATCGCAAAAATTAAGACCGTCCGTTTAATTACTTTTTGCCAAAATATCGCCGGACCAGCTTCCTGTAATCGTGGGATAACAAAAGACATGGCATTACCCACTGCGAAAAGAAAAAAAGGAAAAACCAGGTCTGTAGGCGAGCAACCATGCCATTCTGCATGTTTTAGCGGCGCAAACATATGAGCCCATGTCCCCGGATTATTCACCATAATCATCAGTGCCACAGTAGCCCCACGAAAGACATCCAAGGAGTAATAGCGTTGTTTCATAATCAGATTGTATAATTAAAAGGTAAATATAAGCTATTTGATATTCATTTTTATGCATAATCTATGATTTAATGGCACAAACAGGAATACAAATTGTTACACAAAAACAAAAAAAACAAAGCATAGCCGCAACTTTTTAAATTTTTTTAAAAAGTATTTTGATCTTACATGCGATTTAACATATCTTTAACAAAAGTTTAATCAACTTTTAGAAACCACACGAACTAATGGAAAAAGAAATATTGAAAAACCTTTATTTTGATTCTGCGCTTTCTATTGCAGAGTTGGTCAAAAAACTCGCTAAGAGTACACCTTCCATTACAAAAATAATCAATCGTTTACTTGAAGAAAAAATAATTGTTGAATGTGGTTTTGCAGAATCTACCGGCGGAAGACGTCCTTTGCAGTTCGCAATTAATCCAGCACTGAATTTTTATATCTTGACGATTTCAACCGATCAGCATTTTTCCACATTTACATTAACAGATCTTAATCAACAGACGATTATCGAACACCGTGATGTTCCCCTAGAATTGAAGTCCAGCAACTCTGCTGATTTACTATTGGACGAAATTGAATCGATTTTGGAACTATCGGGAATCCAAAGGGACAAAATAATTGGTATTGGTCTAAGTATACCAGGATTTGTCAATTCTGAATTGGGTGTCAATGAATCTTATCCCCATAATCATCCTTTATACCGTATCAAAAGTAGCATAGAAGCAAAATACCAAATATCAACTGTGATAGAGAATGACTCCAGATGTATTGCTATCGCAGAAAAAGAGTTTGGATCAGCAAAAGATATTGATCATTCACTCATCATCAATTTAAATTGGGGTGTCGGATTGGGCATTATTATCAATGGCTCTGTTTTTAAAGGCGAATCAGGTTTTGCTGGAGAATTTAGTCATATCCCACTTTCGGATGACAACACGTTATGTTCTTGCGGAAAAAGGGGATGCCTGGAGGTAGAAGCCTCCTTAGACGCAGCCATTCGAAGTACGGAAACTGATATCCAAAACAACGAATATTCGATTTATAGCACCTTTGTAAAAAGTAAACTCAACAAAATAGACGCCTTAATTGAAGCTTCGAATGTGGGCGATCAAATCGCTATCAATAATTTAGGAAAAATAGGTTATATGCTAGGTAAAGGCATATCAACACTTATCCATATTCTGAATCCAAAACAGATCATCGTTAGCGGAAGAGGTGCAGAACTGGGACGAATTTTGAATCCACAAATACAAATTGCCATCAATGAATTTTGCATTCCTGAAATTGCAAAAACAACGAATGTTCAAATGTCATCTTTAAACAAACATGCACAAATCAAAGGTACTGCAGCGATTGTAGTCGAAAATCACATTAATAAAATTTTAACAAAATAATAACCACACTAATCATTTACTTATTGTAATTCATACTAATCATTAAAAAATGAGTCTATTTTACAAAAAAGCAGCGGGTATAGCATTGTGTACGCTATTTAGCGCCACTTCGCTTTACGCACAACAAACCATTACTGGTACAGTAACTGACGCCAAAGGTCCAGTTTCAGGAGCGACAGTTTCTGTTAAGGGTACTGCCAAAGGAACGCAAACAAATGCAAGCGGAACCTTTACGATTCAAGCCGCTCCAGGAGAAGTATTACGTGTTTCTATTGTCGGTTACCACACGCAAGAAATTACGGTTACTTCCGCTAAATCGATTAAAGTCTCCTTAACTGAGGACGCTTCAGCTTTAGATGAAGTTGTTGTAACTGCGATGGGTATCAAGCGCGAATCTAAGGCGCTAGGATATGCAGTTAGCAATATCAAAGCAGAAGAAATTACCAAAGCGGGTAACACCAACTTTGGATCAGCACTATACGGTAAAGCCCCAGGTGTGAAAATTACCACTGCTCCGGGTGGTTCTGCCAGTGCGGTTAACGTTCAAATCCGTGGTATCAATTCATTAAACTATCAACGCCAGCCCCTCTATGTTGTCGATGGTATCATCATCCGTAACGATCAACAAGGTGGTGCGACTGGTGCAAACAATAATAATTATTGGGACGATCAACGTATTAGAGGTAATGGTATGCTGGACATCAACCCAGCTGATATCGACAATATTTCCATCTTAAAAGGTGCCGCAGCCAGTGCACTATACGGCTCGGACGCTGCAAGTGGGGTAATTGTTATTACAACAAAGAAAGGCACAAAAGGAAGAGGTCTAGGAATTGACTTCAACTATAATGGATCAATCGAAAGAGCAGCCTTTTTACCGAAGTTCCAAAATATTTATGGACCCGGTTACGACGCAGCGACAAACATCGCTAACGGCGCATCTGCCGAAGGTTGGTTTACAGATGCTAATTCTCCATCAGGAAGAAGACCATACTATAGATCCTACGGAAGTTTTGGTCCAAAATTCACTGGCGAAGATGTTATGTGGTGGGACGGACAGGTACGTCAATACAAAGCACGTGAAAATAACTACTACGACGTATTTGACAAAGGCTACAATTCCAATATTAACGTTGGTATCTCAAACCAAACAGAGAAAATTAACTACCGTTTGAGTGCGACCAGAATGGACTATAAAAGTACGAGCCCTGGTAGTAAACAAAACAGAAATACCTTCAACCTTAATAGCACGCTAAAACTTAGCGACAAATTGTCGACCGATATCGTCGCTAACTTTATCAATACCAATACCCACAACAGAACCTATCTGTTGGGTCAGGTACTTGGAAGTTTCGACGGGTTTTTCAGCAGAACAGAAGATATGTCTGCCATGAAAAATGCGTATCAAACCACTGACGGCTACAAATATTCCAAATTTGGAACAGGACGTCCTGAAGACTTCAAATACACGATGAGGGCTTCCAACCTCTTAGATTATTTTTGGAATCAATACAAAAACAGTTATGATGAGACCGAAAATAGGATTTTAACAAGTGCCACATTAAACTGGGATGTTGTAAATCACTTGAAACTCCGCGGAAGAATCGGTAATGACTTAACTTCTGCAACGAGCATCAACAAGCAATACAACGAATATGCAACGGCTTACAATTCAACTACCAGCAGTTCTGGAGGCTTCGCAACTTCAAAAGGAGTCTATTCGATCCTGTATGGTGATGTAATGGCAACCTATAGCAACAAAATCAATGCAGATTTCGACTATTCAGCGAGCGTGGGTTTCCAATCGAGATCAGAGCGTTATGATGATCAATCGTCAAGTACAGCAGGTGGTCTTGTCACAGAAAACTGGTTTAGCTTAAGCAACAGTTACGCGCAGGCAACAACTTCAAATAGCAGAAAGGAAATGCTAAAATATGCCTACTTTGGTTCCTTAAATATTGGCTATAAAGGATTCGCTTACTTAGACGGTACTTATCGTTCTGAATATTCTTCTACACTACCTTCATCGAACAATAATTATCGCTATGGTTCGGTTAGTGGTAGCTTTATTTTCAGCGATGCTTTCGATATAAAGTCTGATAAGTTCTCCTACGGTAAACTTCGCGCTTCCTACGGTATTGTTGGTAATGATGCAGCAATCTACGAAGCAAATATCGCTTACAACCAGAATCCATTATTGACGATCAATGGCGCTGTTCCATCATTGACCTACAGAAACAATTATGGAAATCTCAATCTACGTCCTGAGCGTAAATATGAGGTTGAGGTCGGTATGGAATTGAAGTTTCTAAAAAATAGATTAGGATTGGATGTTAGTTACTACAACAACTATATCGACGACCAGATCTTAGGACTTACAACACCAGCCTCTACAGGGGCTACTTCCCAAATTTTGAATATAGGAAAAATTGCCAATAACGGTTTGGAGCTTTCTATCAACGGTACCCCAATTCAAAATGAAAACTTTACCTGGAATTCTAGACTAAACTATTCATTTAATAAGTCGACAGTTAAAACCCTAGCACCGGGCGTTGAAGAATTGGTATTCTACTCTGCCGATGAAAACTCTTTGAAGATTACGGCAAAAGAAGGTGAGAAATTAGGAAATATTTACGTTTATGACATTGCCAAAGATCAAAACGGCAATAATTTGATCTCTGACGATGGACTCTATGTGATCGACAAAACCAAGTACAAATATGCTGGCAACATTATGCCAAAAGCGATAGGCGGTTGGACCAATACATTTACCTATAAAAACTTTATGTTAGACTTTACTGCTGATTATCGTTTTGGAGGTAAAATGGTATCCGAAAACCTCAAATACGGCATGAGTGCTGGTCTATATGAAAACACCTTACCATATCGCGAAAATGGAGTGACTTTGCAAGGTGTTAACGCCAATACAGGAAAAGCAAACGATGTACATTTGAGTGCTGCAGAATATTACATGAACACATTCGGATGGGGTGCAGATTCTTGGACTGAAAAAGGTGCCGTTTACGACAACAACTTTATCAAATTAAGAGAATTGTCTATTGGTTACCGTATTCCAGACAGTTTCACCAAAAGACTTAAAATTAACAACTTAAAGGTTTCTTTATTGGGCAGAAATCTATTCTACTTCTACCGTACATTGAAAAATCTTGACCCTGAAGCTCCAGTAGGTAACAAATGGTGGGCACAAGGTGTAGACGTTGGTTCATCTGCTGCTACCCGAAGTTTCGGTTTTTCATTGAATGCTAATTTTTAATTTTTTACCCACGAGAATCATGAAAAAAACTTTTCTTTCTATATTAACTTTGGTTTCGGCCCTATCGACGATGGTCGGCTGTAAATCACAACTTGACGACAAGTTTCAAAACCCAGATGCATCGACAAAAGCAAATATTCCGGCGTTCTTTGCCGAAATGCTAAATAATGATCGTGTAAGACCAGCTTATTACCACTACCGTACATTTATTCTGTCCAATCAGGCAGTATATACGCAGACAGCGTCTTTTTATCCGTCAAATACCATGTATCAGCCGAACGATAGCTACTCTTATGCATATTGGACGGATTTTTATGCTCCTGGTGTACTGGGTATCACAAGAAGCATGGAAAAAGCATACGCTGAACTTCCTGAAGCGGAGAAAGCAAGTAAAGAGATCTTTATCCAAACGGGCAAAATTGTATTGTTTGACGAAGCATCTAAACTTGTTGACAACTTTGGAGATATCCCTTTCAGTGAAGCCGGTAGTCTACCAACAACAAGTACGATTATTAAGCCAAAGTTTGATGCGCAAAAAGAATTATACAATCAGTTCATCAGCGAATTGAAAAATATCAACACGTATTTATCAACAGCAACGACCAATCCCGATTTTTCAAAATACGATATCTTGAATAGCGGGAATGTTGCGAAATGGCGTAAGTATGCCAATTCACTTCGCCTGCGTCTATTGATGCGCATTTCTTTTGTTGATGAGGCAAAAGCAAGAACTGAAGTACTTGAAATGCTGAATAACCCAACACAATATCCATTGGCAGATGGTGGCGCAACGGCAAACTATAACCCCAGAAATGAAGACATCTTATTGCAGCCGCTAACCAACTATACCGGAACATTGAGACAGGCTTTGATTGAAGGTCCTAACCAATTCGCAACAGATCATATGTTGAACAAAGTGATGTTACCAGCGAATGATCCACGTATTCCGGTACTTTATGATAAATTCGGAAAAACAGTAGACGGTAAGTTTGTTCAGAACAAAGAGTATAGAGCAATGCCAATTTCCTTTACTTCAGCGGATATGGAGAAGAATTATCAAGACTACGCTGTGTTGGATTCGGCAACTATCTTCGACAACAATGCTTTGCCGGGAATTGTCATTACCGCTTCTGAAACCAATTTCAATAAAGCTGAAGCGTTATTAAGATGGGGAGCAAGTAATGCAGCCAAAGATGCTTACGATGTCGCTGTTAAACAATCCGTTTCTTTCTATTATTATTTAAATAATTTAAATACTTCAGGACTGAAAACAGAGAAAAAACCTACCGATGACGTCATCAATGACTTTGTAGACAAATCGACTATCAGCTTTTCAACAACTCAAGCAAAGAACCTAGAATTAATATGGACTCAAAAATGGTTACATTATGGTTTTTTACAGGCACAACAAGCTTGGGCTGAATTGAGACGTACAGGATATCCAATATTGACATATCCTGTGGCTGGATTGGCTAATTACGCAAATCCTCCTAAACGTTTATTATATCCTACCCAAGAGATTTCAAATAATAGTTCTAATTACGATGCTGTTAAAGCAAATGATACAAGAACAACTAAAATCTTCTGGGACGTCAAATAGATGATCACACATTAAACGAATGAAATCTCGCGAGCAATTGTCCTGAGATTTTGAAAGAGCCTGGTAATACCAGGCTCTTTTTGTTTTGCTATATCATAAATAATCGAAGATAGAGTCGGTTATAATATTACAATCTCCCCTAAAAAAACGGATAATTTCGAGATACCATTCGGAGCTTCTCCCCAAAAAACCTTTTAATATTATAGCAATTTCGTTACAATACTGACCCAACCTTTCTTTAATCGATAAAAAAAAGAGCCTTCTTTTGAGCAAAAACACATTATCATCAAATTCTTTTTAAAAATTTTAAAAAGAATTTTGAACTTAACACAAAGTGTGTTTATCTTTAACATACAATGCTTATGAGAATCTAAACATATTGATGATCTATAAGCAAGTTACTATGAAAAACCAAGGCGCGATGAAATGATTTTTATCAGCCATTATGAAACTTAGAGAAAACCAATAGTTATACTAATACAATTGAACTAAATTATGGGCGGCGAAATTTTGAGAATTTTGTATTACAGGCCGATGCAACCGATTGCAGACATTGCAAACTCTTTATCGAAAAGCATCCCCTCTGTCACCAAGCAGATCAATGATCTTTTGACACGAAATGTTGTTGTCGAAAAAGGTTATGCAGCATCCACAGGTGGAAGAAAAGCTATACAATACATGCTTAATGAAAATTTACAGCAAAGTATTATTAGCGTGTCTATTGATCAATTCTATACATCCATATCTTCCTCAAATCTCAAGGCTGAAACAATTTCGTCGCAAAATAATATTCCAATCGACCTTAGAGATAAGAAGGCAACGGAGTCCATTCTGGAAGCATTGAACAATTTCATCATTTCCAACCAGATCAACATTACACAAGTAATCGGTATTGGAATTAGTATGCCTGGTTTTGTTGATTCGGAAACAGGTCTCAATGAATCGTACAATGAAGATTCGCCCTTATATAACATTCGAAAACTATTTGAGCAAAAATTTAAGGTTCCGGCCATCATTGACAATGACTCACGTTGTATCGCCCTAGCGGAACGGAAATTTGGTGAAGCAAAAGATTCATCCCACTCGCTCGTGATCAATCTAAACTGGGGTGTAGGCTTAGGAATACTCATCAATGATGATATCTTCAAGGGAACATCAGGTTATGCCGGCGAATTCAGCCATATTCCACTTTCCGATACATTAACCTTATGCTCATGTGGCAAACGCGGCTGTCTTGAAGTCGAAGCTTCCATTAGTGCAGCCATTCGAAATACCGAGCGGGATATAAAGAATGGAGAATATTCCATTTATGATAAACTAGCCCATGAACACATCAATAAAATCGACGCATTAATTGAAGCTGTCCAAATCGGAGATCAGGTAGCAATCAACAACATTGGGAAAGTTGGCTATTTACTTGGCAAGGGAATTTCGACGTTAATACACATCCTCAATCCGGATAAAATAATCATCAGTGGCCGGGGAGCCGAAATCGGGGACATTTTGGCGCCTCATATTCAAGTAGCCATTAATGAATATAGCATTCCGAAGATTTCAAGGAAGACAACATTGGCAATTTCCACACTGCATAAAAGGGCGCAACAAAAGGGGACAACTGCCTTAGTCATCGAAAAATATATTACTAACATAATTAACTAACGTTTTACACAAACACCTAAAACATGAGTCTATTTTACAAAAAAACTGCAGGATTGGCGCTATGTACACTTTTCAGTGCTACATCGCTCTACGCGCAGCAAAGCATTTCTGGAATAGTTTCAGATGCTAATGGACCAATTTCTGGCGCCACTGTCTCCGTAAAAGGAACCAGCAGAGGCACCCAAACTGGCGGCAATGGATCTTTCACAATCCAAGCTTCAACAGGTGAAACTTTGCGCATCTCCATGGTGGGCTACAAATCCCAAGAAGTTGTGGTTGGTTCCAACAAAACAATCAACGTAAGCTTAACCAGCGACCAATCCAACCTGGAAGAAGTTGTTGTTACTGCCATGGGTATCAAAAAAGCCCCGAGAGAGCTTGGTTATGCCATGAGTACGATTGATTCCAAAGAACTAACAAAAACCGGTTCACCAAACTTTGCGGGGGCATTATATGGTAAAGCACCGGGCGTACGCATCACAACTGCTCCAGGGGGAGCAACCTCAGGGGTAAATATCAATATTCGTGGTATTAACTCTATCACAGGAGGTTCACAACCGTTAGTCATTATTGATGGGGTACCTATGCGCCAAAATAAATTTGATAACTCCAATTATTGGGGCGACCAACGTGCTCGCGGTAATGGCCTTGAGGATTTAAACCCTGAGGATATCGAAACAGTATCCATTTTAAAAGGAGCTTCAGCTGCTGCATTATATGGATCTGAAGCGATGAATGGTGTTGTCCTTATCACAACAAAATCAAATAAGGGGGGGACAGGCTTTTCAATTGATTTTAATGCAAACTATACGCATGATCAAATTGCATACCTACCCAAATTCCAAAATGTACGGGGGCCAGGCTATAGCTTAGCTTATGCAAATGGAGGACAGGCTGAAGATAAATTTTTCTATTATGGCGCTGATAGGGCTGTTGATGGAGTTACAAGAGGTGTTCTACCCGCAACGGTAAACTTCGGGCCTAAATTTGATGGACTACCAACGGTAACATGGGATGGTAAGGTGCGTCCTTATGAAGCTCAGAATGCTTACGGAAAGTTTTTCAACAATCCCAACAATACATCCCTTAATCTCGCGTTAGGCCACGCAACAGAAACGTCAAATGTTCGTTTCTCCCTTACTCGTCAAGATAATCAGATGACGTCGTTCGATTCATATAACAAAAAGAACATTGTCAATTTTAACTCAACATTTAAATTGTGGAATAAACTAACAACCGATGTTGTCGTTAATTATATCAATCAGCATACGCATAACAGACCATTTATGACGGATCGCTTGATTAACAATTTTACGGGGATGATTTCCACGTTTGATAACCCAGACTGGTATGCAGATCGCTATCAAACGAGCCTAGGGTATAAATATGTAACTGGAACGAATCAAAGTCTTACCCCAGGTGAAAATCTAATACACAACGGATATAAAGTCGATGTATTAGATTACTATTGGAATACTCGAGCTAAAACAAGTGATGAATATTCAAACCGTCTAATTGGTTCATTTACGAATACTTATCAAATAACAGACGATTTATCTGTTCGCGCTAGATTCTCTGCTGACGTTACATCAGCACGATTTGAAGATCGCAGCCCTAATCGCTTCCCATTACTTTACGGTTTTGACACCGAATCAGGATTTACGACAAAAAATCAAAATCAAAACATTTATTACACCGACCTTCTTGCCTCCTATAAAAAACAAATTAATAAGGACATTAAGTTAGGAGCTGCAGTAGGCTATACTGCGACAAAAAATCAGGACTTTTCGGTTAGTGGCTGGACTAACGGTGGATTATCTCAACGCAATTGGTATGATCTATCAGCCTCCGTTAATGATTCCAGAAGCTCACAAGCTAGGGTTTGGTCATTAAGAGATGCAACTTTTGGAACTTTAAATTTTAGTTTTAAAGACTATTGGTATGTAGAAGGGACATTACGTCGTGAGCTTATTTCACAGATGCACCCAGATAACAATGTTTTGTATTATCCATCGGTCAATTCAAGTTTAATCTTATCTGATGCGTTTAAACTTCCGGAAATCTTCGATTATGCGAAATTAAGAGGCTCATGGGGAATTGTGGGAAATTATCCTAATATTTTCCAAAGCGCCTTGAGCTTCTCTCAAAAAACACTGGGCGATCAAGGAACAGGATCTGTGATTTATACACAGGTTCCAACCTCCGGCTTCGGAAATGAGCGCATTAAACCTGAGACCAAGCATGAGATCGAATTTGGTTTAGAAACTAGATTGTTAAAAGGCCGATTAGGATTTGACATTACTTATTACAATGGCCAGATCAAAGATCAGATCTTAGATTTCTCTTTACCAATGACGACAGGTGCTAGCTCTATTGTTGCAAACGTAGGTACATTACGTAACAAAGGATGGGAATTTGTTGTTAACGGTACACCAGTTCAAAGTGAAAACTTCAAGTGGAATACAACCGTTAACCTTGCGTTCAACAGAAACAAGGTCGAGCAATTAGCAGGCGGTGCGACCGAATTAGAGCACCGATTTATTGATGGTGATGCAGCTAAGATTATTTCGAGAGTTGGAGAACCATTGGGTGATATCTACGCTCGGCCGGTAAAAACAGATGATCAAGGACGAATGATTGTTGACGCAAATGGTTTATATCAATTGGACAACACAACGTACAAAAAAGTTGGTAATGCCATGCCTAAAGCAATTGGTGGGTTCATCAACTCCTTTAGTTACAAAAATTTCACTTTGGACGCTCTAATTGACTTCCGCTGGGGAGGACATATTATGCCTACCGGTATCAACTGGATGAAAAGTAGAGGTTTGCTAGAAGAAACCTTAGAGGGTATGGACGCCGAACATGGTGGATTGAGTTACTACTTGTTTGGAGGAAAAGGAATTGCTACTACTGGTTCCACTGGACCTAATGGAGAAACGGTTTATCATGATGGTATGTTATTGGACGGGGTTTTATTAGATGGTACTAAAAACGCGAATATCATCTCCCAAGCGACCTACTTCAATTCAACCTATAACTGGGGTGGCCCACAATATGGCGGAAACTCTCGTTATGAACTTTATGTAGAGAAAAACAACTATATCAAGATGCGTGAACTTTCGCTCGCTTATAGACTTCCGAAAGATTTCGCTCGCAAGTTAAAAGCGAAAAACATCAGTTTATCGGCCTTTGGAAGAAACTTGTTCTTCATCTACAGAACCGCCAAACACCTCGATCCTGAACAAATGACAGGTGGTTCACACTGGTCACAACAAATTACCAATGCTGGTTCAGGTCCAGCAACAAGAACTTATGGTTTAATGTTACGCGCAAGTTTCTAAAATTATGAAAATCAAAAAACACATCTTACTTGCTGGTCTATGTGCCGCGGGTATTACAGCAATAACCTCTTGTAGTAAATCATCTTTTGATGAGTTATATAGAGATCCAGGAAAAATAAGTGAAGTGTCAGCCGACAAACAGTTCGCAGGAATTACCTATTCCTACAGAGAACTGGTTGTACCAAGTTACTGGAATTACTTTGTTATCCTCCGATCGACTGCTAATCGCTATGTTCAAGCTACGGGATGGGCAAACGAGAATAATCAATTGATACCTGGAGGTGCTTCTATCCAGGATCGTTGGAATACTTATTATGCAGGTCTTGCACAATATCGAGAATTTGAAAAAGTATACACAGCTTTGCCAGAAGCAGAGCGAACTCAGCTACGCATATTTTACCTTGCAGCGAAAATTTTCTTTTATGATCAAACGCAACAAGTTGTTGATTTACATGGAGACATCCCTTGGTCGCAAGCAGGCATGTTGAGTACCAATGGCGGAAATTATCCGAGCTCGTATGCTAAATATGATACTGCAGAAGAAATATATAAAGCTATGCTGGATGACCTAAAATCCATCAGTACCGAGCTTAATACGTTGCCAGCACTAACTTCAGGTGTTTCCACGTCTTTTAAAACCCAGGATTTAATAAACAAAGGTGATATTACACTATGGAAAAAATATTGTAATTCCCTTCGCCTACGTATGTTGACTCGCGTCAGTGCTGCCTCTACTTTTACAGCAAGAGCAAACCAAGAGCTGGCCGACATTGTTGGAAATCAATCAACTTATCCTTTAACTCTCACCAATGCAGATAATATCGACATCAGTGTCTTCAATTCAGGATCTGATATCAATGCGAGAGGATTTAGAGATGGTTTAGAAAGCTGGAACGCCAATATTGCCGGGAAAGTAATGATCGACAACATGGTGTCAAAGGCAGACCCGAGATTACCATTTATTTTTGAACCTGGACAAGGTGCAAATGGGGCTTATATTGGGCTAGATCAGTCTCTAACGAGTGCAGAACAAACTGCTTTGATTTCCGGAACACCAGCTAATCCAAGTAAGATTGCCATCTATAATCGTTCTACTTACTCGAGAAATGAATATTTCCCAGGGTTACTGATCACGGCATCGGAAGTCAATTATTTACTTGCTGAGTATTACAACAGGACTGGAAATAATGCTGCTGCAAAATCAGCCTTCGAACAGGGTATAAAACAATCCATCGCACTATTCCCTGCAATCAGAGCATTGAGCAAAGATAATACGACTACTGCCGCAACTCAACCAACAGAAGATCAGATTAATACCTATATTTCAAATATTGGTTGGGGAACAAATAACATTCAATTAATCGCTACTCAAAAATGGCTACATTTCAATGTTATTCAACCTTTACAATCCTGGGCGGAAGTAAGAAGATTAAATTACCCTGTATTTACTTTTAGAACAGAAGTATCTGATATTCAAAAAACTGTCCCTGCGAGATGGAATATCCCCGCAACAGAAGTGAATTTAAATGGCGCAAATTATGACGCTGTAAAAAGCAAAGATAAGCTTGACACCAAACTCTTCTGGGACGTAAATTAACGCAAAAGCTACATCTATCTACAAGAAGGCCACCTAAGGTGGCCTTCTTTTTATCATTTTCACTATCTTTATCCATGCAAAAACTAAAAACCATTATATCCACCGCGCTGATTGCTTCAAGTGCAACATTAGCGTTTGGCCAAGCACATAACGTATCTAATGGCTATCAAAAACCGACAGATCCTCTAGTGATTGAAAATCTCGAACAATGGCAAGATATGAAGTTTGGTCTTTTCATGCACTGGGGTACCTATAGTCAATGGGGAATCGTCGAAAGCTGGAGTATCTGTCCCGAAGATGAAGGCTGGACGCAACGCAAACCCGAACATGGTAAAACTTATTTTGAATACCTCAAGAACTACGAAAACCTACAGACCACATTTAATCCTACGGATTTCAATCCACAAAAATGGGCTGATGCCGCAAAAGCTGCCGGCATGAAATATGTCGTCTTTACAACAAAACATCACGATGGGTTTGCCATGTTCGACACCAAGGAATCAGACTATAAAATTACCTCTCCAAAATCACCATTTTCAAAAAATCCAAAGGCAAATGTAACCAAAGAAATTTTCAACACCTTCCGCAATGACGGTTTCAAAATTGGGGCCTATTTCTCCAAACCGGATTGGCATACGGATTTTTACTGGTGGAATTATTTCCCACCAAAAGATCGAAATGTAAACTATGATCCTCAAAAACACCCTGAGCGCTGGGAAAAATTTAAAAATTACACCTACAATCAAATCAATGAACTTACTTCCGAGTATGGAAAGGTCGATATCTTATGGTTAGATGGAGGTTGGGTACGACCATTCAAAACTATTGACCAATCCGTCGACTGGCAACGCACCATTAAAGTCGAACAAGACATTGACATGGACCGAATTGGTGGCATGGCAAGGAAAAATCAACCCGGCATTATCGTTGTCGACCGTACGGTACCTGGAAACTGGGAAAATTATGTCACACCTGAACAAGCAATTCCCGAACATCCCTTGGATATTCCTTGGGAAAGCTGTATCACCATGGGAAATTCGTTCAGCTATGTGCCCAACGATCAATACAAACCGACCAAAAAGATTGTTGAAACATTGGTAAAAATTATTTCTCGCGGTGGAAACTACCTATTGAACATAGCGCCTGGCCCTAATGGAGATTACGACCAAGCCGCTTACGATCGCTTGAACGAACTGGCTGCCTGGATGAAAATCAATCAAACTGCCGTGTTTGCAACACGTACGATTGCTCCATATCACCAAGGTGACTATTATTACACCCGAAGCAAGGACAATAAAGTGGTCAATGTATTCCATCTTTCTGAAGGAGATGCTTACCAGCAGCCCAATGAATACGTCTTTCAGATACCTGATAATTTCAGCGTAAAAAAGATCGCTATCCTAGGCCATAAAGGCAAATTGGACTGGTCTCAACACGGCAATCAAATTACCTTAAGAAGCCCTAGTACAAGATTTAATTATGCCACAGCAATCCAATTGCAAGGCAAATAAGAAAAATTGCCGTTGGATATAATCCAACGGAATTTTATCATTTAACAAGGTCATTGTTTACCGATGATCGCCTGAACATTTAACATCCCCAAAGCTGCTCAGGAATAAGAAAATAAGTCATCAACAAACTATAGGGGTTTTAGAACCTTAAATTCCAATGAAAAAAATCAACCTATTTCCATTATTTATCCTTCTTTTTGTATACTCATGTGCAACGTATAAACCTCAGATCCTGGTGTCAGAGCAAATTTTTAAAACAGGTCAGGTTCCATTCCAGCAATGTCATGCCTCCACGATTCAAGTTATCGGAAAAGACAGTTTATTGGCAGCCTGGTTTGGTGGTACTCATGAATCTAACCCTGATGTTGTCATATGGAGTTCACTGTATAGTCATGGACAATGGCAGCGTCCTGTACAGATTGCAGACGGTATCCTTGGTGACAACCGCTTTCCAACATGGAATCCTGTTTTCTATCAATACCCGCACAGTGACACCTTATCTTTGTATTATAAAATAGGCCCCAACCCCAGAGAATGGAAAGGCTATGTCAAACATTCGATTGATAAGGGAACCAGCTGGTCAGCACCGCAGCAGTTACCTGAAGGTATATTGGGGCCTATCAAGAATAAACCGCTCACCTTGACAAACGGACTGCTGCTCTCCCCCTCCAGCACGGAATCCAAAACAGAAATCTGGAAAGCACACCTGGAAATCAGCCGCGATCATGGCCGCTCTTGGTCCGTCAGCGCAATACGCCCAGATACCAGTATCCAGGTTATTCAGCCCAGTGTGATCCAACACGCAGATGGACGCATTCAGGTGCTCTGTCGAAGTAAAGAAAATAAAGTGATGGCAGCATTCTCAGCAGATGAAGGCCTTACCTGGGGCCCCTGGCAATCCACAAACCTGCTCAATCCCAATTCTGCCACCGACGCCATCCGTTTAAATAATGGTTTATTGATGATCGTCTTCAATCCGGCTATCGCTGGCAACGACTGGTGGGAAGGACGCACAAAACTGCATGTCGCCATATCAAAGGATGGCTTACAGTGGAAAGATGTTCTAACCCTTGAAGATGGGGTAAAGAACGATGAGTATTCTTATCCGACAATTATTCAGGACACAAATGGTCTTATCCACATCACCTATACCTGGAACAGGAAAAGTATCAAACATATTGTGCTCAAATAAAAAAAAGGACTGTCCAAAATTGGGCAGCCCTATAGTATTGTTTGCGGTTTAGGATTAATAATCTCTCGTTAATTCCATTTCGCCCTTCAGTCGGATATCATCAGAAGATGCTCCAACCAAGAATTTAAATTTTCCCTTTTCTGTCTTCCATGCGTTGCTTGAACTCCAAAGTTTGAGGTCTTCCTTAGTCAATTGAAACGAATAACGTTCTTTCTTTCCTGCGGCAATGTTTTTGCGTTCAAATCGCTTCAATTGCATAACCGGTGTCACTACCGAACTTACTTCATCCACAACATACAACTGAGCGACTTCATCGCCAGCCAATTTACCGTTATTGACGACATCGAATGACACTGTGCAAGCAAAATCATTGCCATTCTCCTTCAAAGAGATCTGTAAATTGGAGTAATCGAAGCTACTATAACTCAACCCATAACCAAATGCATACAATGGCTTAGCCGACATCTCCACATAATCGTGATGTTTGGGTTTTGTATGGTTGTAATGTACAGGAAGCTGGCCGACCGAACGAGGTACCGAAATCGGTAATCTTCCAGCGGGATTATAGTCACCGAACAATACATCGGCAACTGCCAAGCCTCCCTCCTGTCCGGGGTACCAGGCATTCACGATCGCAGGCACATGTTCAGCTGCCCAATTTAAGTTCAATGGTCTTCCCATAACCGTAACAAGTACAAGAGGTTTTCCAGTCGCCTGTATCGCTTTCAGCAACTTGATCTGATCGCCCATCATATCCAGGGAAACGCGGTCAAATCCTTCTCCGCTTTCCATATCACTTACCGTGTTGGGATCAACATTGGCCGCTCCAGTTGCTTGATACGACGTTTTAAAATCACGTGCGCTTGAACCTCCGAGGACTAAAACCACTGCATCGGCCTGCTTTGCAGCAGCGACAGCGGCAGCAATATCGGAATTGCTGGTATCACGGATCGCACATCCTTTGACATAATCGATCTTGGTATTTTTATCCACTGCCGCCCGGATTCCGGTCAGCAAAGTCTGCACTTTACCATCGGCCTGTGGAGCAGTATAATCGCCCAGCTGATTATAAGGATTATCGGCATTTGGCCCTATAACGGCGATTCGTTTCAACGATTTACTTAAGGGTAAAATGTGCTGATCGTTTTTAAGCAAAACAATCGACTCGCGTGCCACTTGTCTTGCCACCGTTTTATTTTGCGTCGTAGCGACTTTTTGCGCTACCATTTTTTCATCCACATAAGGATGATCAAAAAGACCAAGATTGAACTTCATTCGCAGTACACGGGCCACTGCTGTATCGAGAACAGCAGGTTCAACGAGCCCCTGTTGGACAGCCTTAAGCAGATTTGAACCATAACCAGTCCCGCTTAGATCGACATCCAATCCGGCATGTATACTTTGTGAAGCCGCTTCTTCTGCAGTCGCTGCTGTTGCATGCCCGCCATTGAGCCCTGATATACTCAGTAGATCCGATACGACAAATCCCGTAAATCTCCAGTCTTTCCGTAGAATATCATTCAACAGCCAGGAATTGGCAGAACAAGGAATACCATCAATGCTATTATATGCCGTCATAACCGACCCAGCTCCCGATTTCACAGCACGCTCAAAAGGCGGGAGAAAATACTGTCTCAGGCTTCGCTCGCCAAACGACACGGACTCACCATTGTGACCGCCATCCGGAGCCGCATAGGCAACAAAATGCTTTAGAGTACCTATTATTTTATCCCGCTCACCGATCTTTTCCCCTTGAAAACCACGGATCATTGCGCTTCCCATTTGTCCAATAAGATAGGGATCCTCCCCATAGGTCTCTTCAGTACGCGACCAACGTGGATCTCGTGCTAAATCTAATACAGGACCGTAACCGTTTTTACCACCCACGGCATAAGTCTCCATGGCGATTGTTGAAGCCATGTCCTGAATCAACTGCGGGTTCCATGTACTCGCCTGCCCAATTGCGGTAGGAAATACCGTTGCACCAATAGCCATATGTCCATGTGGCGCCTCTTCAGACAATAACAATGGAATTCCAAGGCGCGTGCTATCCACCATATAACGTTGGATCGCATTGGTAGCGCGCGCAGCTTCTACAGGGCTCAAACCATTCAGCAAGGTTTTTTGTGTCCAGGGATCGGCACGTAAGGTTGCCCATAATAATCCGATATGCTGTTCTTTTACCGCCTTTCGCAATTTATTGCTGATTGTAACCTGCTTTCCGTTCTTGCTATACATGTCCCAGCCCAGCAATTTGCTCAATTGCCCGACTTTCTCTTCCACAGTCATTCTTCCCAATAGATCACTTACCCGTTTTTCAATTGGTAAGGCACTATTCTTATAGGGCAATTGCTGGGCTTGAAGTTGTGGGCAGAGCAATGTCGTCATTGCCGCCATCAGTAATATACGGACTTTCATAAGTGGATTATTATTTATCTAGTTTTCTTCATTAATTGGATCCGGTTTTATTAGTTCACGCCATCTATGCAACCGGTTTCCAAACCACTAAATTAACGATTTAGCCTAAATAATCAAGTTAAATTTTGATTCCTGATTCTTTTAATAATCATAGGGCGGCGGCATTGGTTTGAACAGCGTTCATCTAAATAACCTAACAAAGGGTCTACTTTATGTATTGAAGTAGAGGAGAGCAAATGGCAAATATCCACGAAATTCATTCTTGCACGTTGGGCCACAACAAAACAGGTAGACAAAGAAAAAAGTAATGTGGAATATTCAATTGCAACTTCATCAAAACAGAATTGAATAAAAACAGGAAGACGGCTAGCCGTCTTCCTGTTGAATGTTAAAGGAAATATACTACTTATTTTGTTGCAGCCGTTCGCTTACCTTGAAAATAGTATTCAAATGGTATCACGTATGCTGCAGGATTATTATTGCGTGAAATTAATATAAGCTGATCACCATCAAGCTGTACCTCATAACTTTGGGAAGGATCATCATCAGCAAACTTGATACTTTTCTTCTCTTTATCATAGATAAAAGCGCGATGCTGTTGTTCAGCAAAAATCAAACTTTCAAATGTTAGCTTATCATCCCCACATAGTTCCTTACCACGATTGACAGTGAACTTATTCGCTGATTCAGCAAATGTGAACGTATACACATTATCCTTTTCACAATCTTTCGGTTTGTGCTTCAATTGCTCGTTTGTCGTCCCTTTCGCAGACACGATGGGGCTCCATTCAAAACTTTCCAGCTGTTTTTGAACATCCATAGGTACAGTCATTTCATTTTCCTTACTACAGCTCGTCAGTAAAAAGAGGATTGCAAAACTCCCTGTAAATAATTTATTCATTACGGTTTCCATTAGTTATATCTTGAGAACGATCGTTCTAACAATATCGCTACAATAAAATCAAGCATTTTTAACTAAACAGATAAAAATAGACTAAGATCCGGAAAGCACTTCGCGCCACAAATTAGGATGATCTGTTTGAATAAGACGTACAAAAGGATATTTCTCCAAAAAAGATCGATAAGCTTTCTTTCCCTCCTGTTCTGCTTTGTCGTCATATTCCCCCAAACTATTCATCCAAAAATAAATGCCCTGTTGGCGCAATGCATTAAGTTTTCCGGTATCAGTAAATGATTCATCAAGATGGACAATTGAGGTTAATTTCATCTTTAGTATGACCTCTAGATCTTTCATGCTGCGTGCCCTCGGAAAAAGTGTGATCGCTGGATTGAGTTTGTAAATCTTGAGCATGTCTTTATAATCATAGAGAAAAAATAGTACCTGGTCTTCCATCCCCTCCTGTTCAACAAGCGCATAGGTTTTCTTAATAAACTCTTTGCGATCTTCTTTAAAATCGAGATCAACAAGGATTTTTCCCTTTGCAACGCGCAAAGCTTCCGATAGCGTTGGTATAACATGATCCGAGCCTTCACCATTAGCCTTTTTGCGTAAGTGAAGCTGTTGAAGCTCGGCATAGGTTTGTTTGGCGACCTCTCCTTGCCCGGTTGTCGTCCGATTGACTGTTTTATCGTGCATCAGTACAAGTACACCATCTTTGGTGGCCCGCACATCGACCTCTACCACGGAAGCTCCCTGCCGAATGGCCTCTTCGATAGCAGCAATTGAGTTTTCAGGTTGCTCCAGATGAGCTCCCCGGTGTGCAACAATGTGTAAACTTTTTTGCTCTAACTTTTTTATTAAATCGATCGACTGAGCATATAAGTGGGTTGTAGAACTTACTATTATACCCAACAGAATAGTAGAAAATAAAATCTTTTTCATTGCTGTATAGTTATTTTTTTGCAATCTCTTTTTGTTATACCTTAAAAACCGGCGATCTCGCTGCAGTTACATCTCAATCGCGTCATGGAGTGAATCCCGCAATTATATTGACGGAAAGTAATCCGGTTTGAATGGATTACCTTCCGTCTATGACGTTCTACTTTTTCGACAACTCGAATGAATCAAACAACTGCCCATTCAGCTTGTAGCTCGAAAAATACAGTTTATTTTCGGTCAGCTTGATCACCTGATACAATTGCGTCTGTGACGTTGCAACTTCCATCCAGCGTTCAGAATCAGATTCATACATCTTAGGCCCCGCTACAGACAGGAGATAGACAGGTCGCTTTTTACCCAGCCCGCCACGAGCGTAGGTATGATCGTGGCCCTGAAGGACCAAATCGACACCATATTTCTCGAAAATAGGTTTGAAACGTTCTCTCAAGATGGTATTGTCACGATTTTTTGCCGTAGAGTATACGGGATGGTGCATGACAACAATATTCCATTTTTTTGGTGATGAAGACAACACTTTCTCCAACCACTTTTCCTGTATCGCTGCTGCAGTAGAGTCGAGCATAATCAATTGAGAATTTAGGGAAATCATACGTAGATCCTGATAATCGAGGTAGTAAACAGCATCTTGCATACCCTCAGGGCCATTCCTTGGCAAGTTGAATTGTGCTTTCCAATGCGGGTCAAGTACAAGCTTCCCAAGCGAGTCGCGACGGTACTCGTGATTACCCGGTGTTGGAACAGCAGGGATCATCTGATGAATAAATCCTGCGGCCTCATGCCATTCTGCCCACTCCTCGTCTGCATTCGAACGATTGATCAGATCGCCCGCGTGAACAATAAAGCGTGCATTCGCTTCCTGCTGGAAAGCACGCCGAATGGCACGTGCCCAGCGTGAACGTAAGTCGTTCTGTGCATCACCCAAATAGATAAACGAAAACGCGCCTGAACGCTCCGCAGTCCTAAATTGGTTCCAGGCACTCCAATTGCTGCCATCTCCAACGCGATAGGCATAAACTGTACCGGGTTTCAGGTCACGGAAGGTTACCTGTCCATAAGCATCCTCTTGCTGTCCTCGCTCGAGCGGTAGCGCTGTTCCATTTATTGTGATCGCGTTTTTTTCAAGTTCTGGATTGCTCTGTTCTTCAGCAATCTGACCAATTATTTTGGTCCTATCCGCATTGATCCGCCAAGAAACAGACTGCGTACTGCTGGGCTCATCGGACCAGGTCAACGTAATACGATCAGGTTGTTTGTCTTTATTATCCGTCTGGCTTTTCCCTTCCAATAAAGTGCAGCACAGTACTACAGCAAGAAGAATATGTTTGATTTTCATTGTGATATTGATTTTATAAGCGATTTGAGAACTCTATTTAATAACTTTTAATTACTAATTACCAGGGCTTGTTTGTTCCTTGCAATAACCAAGGTTTTGACCAGGCACTATTTTCATTGTCTGCCTGTGAATACGCTGTCTTTTCAATACGTTTCAAGGCCTCCTCGGCATTTTTTTGATTCACACTCATTTCGGTTTGCATATAAGGTACACGAACAGGAAGCTGTGTACGAATGGCTGCGGGGCCGGCCTTTAAAGCGGGGTACCCTGTGCGACGATAATCAAACCAGGACTGTGCGGCAGTTGACCAACTGGCGATCCATTTTTGTTCAATGATCTGCACTTGCGTATTTTCAAACGCCACACCTTTCTGACGGATATAGTTGGAATAGTCTGCGCCCTTTCCCCAGCTTGCCAACGATTCCTGTATAGCACGCTCATAATAGGTCTTGGCTGACTCAGGCAGCCCCCATCCTTTCCAGGCTGCTTCAGCCAAAATAAAACTAACTTCGGCAGCAGAAAGCAAGCGTGCTTTTAACAAACTTCCCTTCGCCGAACGATAGCTATCATTCAGGTAAGAAACATGCGGATTGATCGAGGTTTGCCCCGGTGTTGGATTGAGGTTGTAGGCTGAAGGGTTTTTAGATACACTTGGCGGCAGTCCAACATACTCTTTATCGGTATCCACGGGAACACCTTTGACGACATCTGGCGATACAATCCGAACACCATTAACGATCTTATCTGTACCTGCGGGCTCGTTGCTGCGGATCTCAATGGGTATGTCTACCTTTCTTGCCCAAACCGCCAAACGAGGGTCGCCAAGTTCCTGTAGCCGGTCGACCAGTGTTGCACACATTTTCATTCGTCTAAAATTACTTCCACTGGCATCATACACTGTATTTGACGGCCAGGAGTCATTTGCATTATTTCCAACAAAATCCATCAATACATCATCAGTAGTACTCGTAATAATTGGAAATTTATCGGGATTGGCAACAATACTTTCAATCCCCTGTTTGGCAAAGTCAGCAGACTTTGCTGAAATGCGCATATAATACCGTAATGCCAAAGAATTGGCAAAACGACGCCATTTGGAAGCCTTTCCGCCAAAGTAAACATCCGCATTCGCCAGCACCTCATAAGAACCATCGGGGCGGGATAGAAGTTCATTGGCTTGTTTCAACTCGTCGATAATTCCCTTATAGATTATTTCCTGACTATCGTATTTCGGAAAATTATATACAGCATCTCCCAGTTCCGCTTTTAAGGCATCGGTATAAGGAGCGTCTCCCCAGAGATCAGTCACCAATCCGAATAAGTAAGCGCGCATCACCAGCGAAACTCCTTTATGAAAATCCAAGCCTAATTTCTCCGCGCGTTTACGCATAAGCTCATTGTCACGTAAAAAGCCATAATAAGCATCCCAGCTCAGAATCCCTCCTGTCCATTCGTAGTCATTATGTGAATTGAACCATGCATCAAATTGGGTGTGCTGCATAACTCCGCCAAGATCTGAGAAACTCAATTCGTTGTATTTTTTCGCTGTTCCTGTCAATATCGTCGGCAATAACAGATTGGGGTTGGCATCTTCCTCACTTACACCGTTCGGATTGATATTAAGTTCGGTCAGATCTTTACAAGCTGAAATATTCCATACCATCCCAAGGCCTACTACAGCCATGGTGAATCTCTTCAACTGATTTTTCATTTATGTCGTATATTAAAATGTCACATTTACTTTAAATCCAATAGGCATTGACCAAGGGGTAACGTTGTAGCGCTCAATCCCCTGTTTAAATCCAACACCAGTTTCTGGCTGGAAGGCCATTTCCGGATCTATACCTACTTTTGCTTTGGTCCATAAGATCAGGTTACGGGTATAGACTCCCACACTGCCATTCTCTATTCCGAGACGTTTCAGCCATTTTCCTGATAAATCATAGCTAAAGGATAATTCCCGAAGCTTGATAAAAGAAGCATCAAATGTCGCCGCATTCATAAAATCCCAAGGGTAATTGTCTGAATAAGCGATATATTTTGTTCCTTCACCACCAAGATTCTCTGTATAACCTGTGATATTACCTTTATCATCATATTGTGCGATAACACCTGGATTAAACACCCCAAAATTGCCAACAAGACCACCCACACTGATCGGATAACCACCATACTCTTCGCCTGGTCCTCCAACAATGGGATACCTATTGCCTTGCACGCGAACAAGATTGTTATCGACCAAATAATTGCGTAGCGTTTCGCCTGTCATCCCATTGGGGTTGATCATCTGATCAAGAAAACGCTGCGTGGTTAGGTTCGATTCGAAATAGCGATAGGTCTGCGACATAAATTTCCCTCCAAAACGCATATCTGCGGCAATATTCATTGTCCATTTTTTATAGCGAAGACTTGACTGTAGGCCCATCGTGAAATCGGGATTAAAATTTCCGATTTTGTTGCGACTATTATTGATCCGTACAGCCTGCCAAGAACCATTTTTATTGAGAATAGGAAAACCATAATACGGCGACGATTGATCCTCCACGGTCACTAACTTGGAATCGTACAGATCCCCGATCTCTTCCCCGACATAGGTACGTGCCCCACCCCGACCGTCGGTCCAAAAGGTATAGAACTCTACACCATCAGAAAGCTCATCGATACGGGTACGATTGCGATGCCAGTTGACACCAACGTCCCAGGACCAATTTTCCTTGGCAATAGGTCGCCCGGAAACAGCAAGTTCAATACCGCGGCTGCTTAACAGTCCGGCGTTGATATTTTTCGAATTGAAACCACTTGATCCGGGAAGTGTTGTTGAAATAATTTGGTTTTTGTTCTCCAGCTTATAATAGGTTCCTTCAAACTTCAGTCGATTATTCCACATGCCCAGATCCAGACCAAATTCGTAAGATGTGGCAATTTCGGGCTTCAGATTAGGAACCAAGAGTGATCCCGAACGTGTTAGCCGCAATACATCACCCCAGCTACCGGGATTACTCAGTACATTGGAGAGATTATAGGGATAAGTATCATTTCCCACGCGTGCAATACCCGCTCTCAGTTTTGCCAAATTGATCGTTTTAGGCAGAGAAAACACCTGGTTAGCCAACACACTTAGGGATGCCGAAGGATAGAAATAGGATCGATTGTTCACAGGTAAGGTGCTGGACCAGTCATTGCGCCCAGTCACATCTAAATAAACCATATCCCGGTAGCTTAGATTGATCAGTCCGTAAACACTGTTTATGGCTCTTTCAGAAATTGTACTGTAGAAATCCAAATTTAATGGACTGATATTGGCCAATGTATAGAGTCCCGGCGTGATTAGTCCAGCGCCATTCTTTGAGGTATTTTGCACGGATTTACCACGATTATACCGTAAATTCCCACCCAATGATCCTGTGATCTGAAAGTCACTCATCTTCTTTGTATATGCCGTCAGAAAGTCGATATTCTGTTCCATATTCATCAGATTAACAATCCCATAAGCACCTCTGGGTTCGTTCGTATAACTGTAAGGGATTTTTGTTTCCCTATTTTCCCAATAAATATCCGTTGCGTACCGTATCATGGCCGTCCAATCTTTTTTGATGGTCCAATCTAACCGTAGGTTTCCAAAGACGCGGTCTCTTGTAAAAGCATTATTCACTCCATAAGCAAGGAAATACGGGTTATTGTGGTTGCCAATAGACTGTGAACGCTGTTGGATCTGCTCCTGCCCTGGCAACCAATAATCCTGCAAGTCCAGAATATTGATGTGAGGTGCAACTTCATAGGCCGCTTGCATCGGATTGGTTCCCCGATTTCCTGCAGGTCTATTGTTGGAGTTATTTCTGCTGGCATCTAGCGAGAGCCCCAATGTCAAACTATTGCGAAGGCGCATGGTCGAATTGATATTCAAGGTGTTTCTGAACAGATCCGAATTGGGGATAATACCCTTATTGGCCATATTGGAATACGAGAAACGATAGTCCAATTTTTCGCTTCTGTTGCTCAGGGAAATCCCATTGGTACTTGTGACCCCAGTCTGGACAAAGTTTTTAATGTTATTTGGGTACGCTTTTAGTTCCGTAGGAATGGGCTTACCGTTCTCGTCAAGTGGACTATTCCATTGAACAGCTTTATACCCCTTATCCAGTGCAGGGCCTACCATAACACTAGACTCCTCCTCAATAACTAAATTGCCAGGCAAGTCGCCTGGTCGCCATGGCAAGGTACCGCTTGCAAATTTGTTATGCAATTCAATAAATTTATACGGGATATCAAATACTGTGTTACTAGTCACAGCAATGGTCATCTTCTCCGCATTCTTACCACTTTTGGTTGTGATCAGCACTACACCATTACCTGCACGTGAGCCGTAAAGCGCAGCTGCACTTGGCCCCTTCAAGATGGAAATATTTTCAATATCTTCGGGATTGATATTGGCAATTGCATTACCATAATCCACTTTGTTGTCGTCACCGATCTGACCAACATTATTTAAACTATTCATCAAGGGCACTCCATCTACGACAAATAGCGGCTGGTTGTCTGTACTTAGCGATGATGCCCCCCGAATCACCATATTCACGCTGGAACCGGTGGGTCCTGTAGAACTAATCGAAACCCCGGGTACTCTACCTGCCATACCAACCAGAAAGTTATCATTATTGACCCGATTGATATCCTCGCCCTTAATTTTACCGACAGCATAACCAAGGGAACGATCCTGTCGTTTGATGCCCAATGCAGTCACGACCACTTCATCCAATTCGTTGTCATCTTCGTTTAAGACCACCTGACGTATACCTGCTGTGTTGGCATCGAGCTTGAGATCGTTCAACTCTTTTTTTTCATAGCCAACATGGCTTATCAGTACATCATATACTCCGGCAGCTAATCGAATAGTCACTTCACCTTTGGCATTTGACAAGGCGCTCTGTCCAGTCAGTGGAATATGTACAGAAGCTCCCCCAATAGGCTGTTTTGTACGATCGACAAGCTGCAATTTCAAACCATAAGACTCTTGTTTACCCGTATTTTTTACAAGGACAATACCCCCTGACACTCTTTTTGACTTAATGTTGGTCCCGTTCAGGATATAGGCAAGGACTTCCTCGAAGCTCGCATTCTGGAATTTTTTTTCGGCAATTAAAATCCGATCTAATTGGAGCATACTCCGATCGTAGCCGATCGCTTGACCTGTTTGTTTTGACAACTGCAGTACCGCCTGCGCGGCGTTACCACTAGACAAATGAATATTGATATTATCCCAGTAAGTGCGATTGATCTTTTCCAATCCCTCAGCATGGCTATTGGTTACAGCACAAGAGACCATAGCGCAGATGGCAAGCTTTGTCGCAAGGCCGGTAAGCTTAATTATTTTATACATATATTTGTATGAATGTTTTAAACATGAATATTCAGGTGCTCACTGGTCGATTTAGCGGTTTGCCAGATGAGCACTTTTCTTGGGCAGATAAATTATGCTGTTCTACCCCCTACAGCTTATTTGTATAAGATTATTTCATTTTTCTCCCTCCTAAATTTGATTTGATGAATATTGCAAACGATATTCAGCACCTGGTCTAATGACTGTACATGTGGTATCATAAGCGAATAATTGAATGGATCTGTATTCAGATTTTCGGTAAGCAACACAACACCGAAGCGGTTATAGATTATTTCTTTCAGTTCCTTGAAGCTGATGTTATTCAATTGCATACCACCTTGTGTCCAAAGGCTGATGTAAGCTGGATCGCTATCGAAAGTTTTAAAATCATTTTTAACTACACTATACCGGACGGCCTTACCTGCTGTAAGGATATGGTTTGCTCCATTTTTTGCATTTAGAACACTCACCCGCCCAGTTTTAACTTCGACCGTCACATGTTTAGTAGACATCGAATTGTTGACGTTGAATGATGTTCCTAGAACTGCAACAGAGACGCTGCCTGTTTCTATCTTAAATGGATGTAAAGTATCCCGTCTGACCCGAAAGAATGCTTCCCCTCGATCTAAAAAGAATTTTCTATTTGATGCAAAATTCTTACGATCGTAGCGGATACGTGTATTTCCGTTTAAAAAAATAGATGTGCCATCAGGTAACTGAATTTCTTTCAATTCGCCCGCATTCGTAACCGTTTCCGTCAGTAATGCGACCGCTTCTGTCCGCTTCCGAGAAAGCGACATCGGGTTGTGCTGTAAAAATAGCAGACTGATGCCTCCTAGGACCAAAATAGCCGCTGCTGCTGAAAGCCAAGAGAATTTTCTGACCGGTATGTTGGCCACCTTCTTTGCCCTCGCAGGTGCTTCAGCTATTCCTACACGAATAAATAATTCTTGTTTGATTTTTTCCTGATGATTTGCATCGCTAAAGGGATTAATATCATCGTTTGAAATAGACTCGTACCAGTCGTCAACATGACCTTTTTCCTCCTCAGTCAATTTTCCTCCGAGATAATCTGTTATGATAAGTTTAAAGCGTTCTAAATTCACCTGCATTAATTTTTATACTAATACAGATCAAAACGGGCAAAGTACTTTAATTAAATATGTTCTTTATATTAAATAATCATAAAGGAGATAGCTTCCTGCGAGCAATAAAAATACAGAATCGTGGTCCGCAAACCTTCTTGTCAATTCGTACCGCATAATCTTTTTGGCCTCTGACAGGTAGTTCTTAACGGTCTGTTCAGCCAGATTGAGTTCCTTGGCAATTTGTGTTATTGAATAATTGTCAGAACGCATTAAGTAGACTGCTTTCATCAATCTAGGTAATTTGTCTATCGAATCATCCACAATAGCCTCCAGCGCCTTATACCTGGCAAAGGCCTGGCTATCCAAATTGGAAAAAGCGTCCATACGTTCCATTGATTTCTCCAAGACCTGTTTTCGTACACGCTCCGAGGCGTAGTAATTCAGTATTTTGTTTTTGAGGGCTTTGTGGAAATAGAATTTTATATCGGAGTATTCAGTACTCACGAGCGATCGTTTTTCCCAGATATGGATAAATACTTCCTGCACAAGATCCTTAGCCTGATCCTCTTCCCGAAGATGACGAAAAGCGACGGTGTATAGATCCTCCCAATACCGCTCAAATAAATGGGCAAAGGCAATGGGGTCACCTTCTTTAAAACGCAACACATAGTGGCTATCTACATTGGCTTCGGTAGTTTTCACCTAACAAAGATAGGTTCGTCAGATTATCAAAATGTTAATTTTTCGGGAAGCTTTTATTTGAATACGCTCTATTATTTGAATGAACTGCGCTACTCAAATGAACTGCGCCATTTGAATACACTCCGCTTAGTCTTTGTAAAAAACCATCCCAGGAATTGTTAATAAACATGTTAACTTTCTAGTATAGAGCAGATCTTTTGTTAAAAACGTAGCGGACGTCCTATTTTTTTACAATTAGGCATTTAGGACAAAAACAGTTCAGCTAAAATGTTAACAACAATGTTAATTAACTTGTAATCAACAACCTTTATGTTAATAACTACTTATCAGTAAAACCTATAAAATTTCATGTAATGACATGTGAATTTAAGTTGAATCATACATATTCGCGGCGTGAAAAACAAAAAATTAGGTAAAAGCTAAGGGTAAATTGAAAGTCGGCTGTCATAAAGATAAAAACTAATCTTTTATGAAACTATCGCCAATCTTACTTATTGGATTATCGCTTCAAGCAGGGTTTACATTCGCCCAGCAACCAGCAGCGCCAAAGCAAAAAAATCAGGTTGTGACCGAAACTGTCAAAGGAACCGTGATAGATAAAAATACCAGATTACCACTTACAGGTGCCACAATTGTCATTTCATCCAGTGATGGAACAAAGTCTGTAAGTACAGACGCACAGGGCATATTTCGGCTGCAGCAAGTTCCAGTTGGGCGTCAACAGCTTCAAGTTCGCATGGCCGGATATAAACCAGAAGAATTTACGGAATTACTTATCACCAGTGGACGGGAGAATATGGTCAATGTGGAAATGGAGCCGCAAATAAATGCATTAACCGAAGCTGTCGTCTATGCCAATGCCGGAAAACAACCGCTCAACCAGATGGCAATGACGAGTGGGCGCTCTTTTTCGCCGGAAGAGACCAACCGCTATGCTGGCGCCTTTTTTGATCCCGCCCGTATGGCACAGAGTTTTCCAGGTGTTGCTGCCGGCGGCGATGACAATGAAATTATTGTTCGCGGAAATTCCCCCCAAAGCTTGCAGTGGCGGCTTGAAGGTATCGAAATTGTAAATCCCAATCATTTTGGAGCCGAAGGCACTGCAGGTGGCGGAATCAGTATGCTCAATACCATGGTATTGGGAAAATCTGATTTCTATACCGGTGGGCTTGCCGCGGAATACAGCAATGCAACGGCAGGTGTTTTTGATCTTAGGTTCCGTAAAGGCAATACCGACAAACGCGAATACACATTCAACGTCGGAGTCCTGGGCGTAGGAGCAACGTTAGAAGGGCCTTTCAAAAAAGGAAGTGACGCTTCCTATTTGATTAGTTACCGCTATTCTTCATTGAGTCTATTGGAAAAAGTAGGCGTAAAAGTTTCAGACACTGGCGTCCCAAAATATCAGGACCTTTCTTTTAATTTTGTATTTCCCACAAAAAAAGCCGGAACCTTTTCCTTTTTCGGTATAGGCGGCTTGGGGAAACTTCAACAAACTGCCGAGCGTAATTACGAAAAATGGGAAGAACGAACAGACGCCCAAGATCTAAATTTAAAGTTCAACGCAGGGAGTGCTGGACTAAAACATCAATACATTGCAAACGAAAGATTATATTTCACCAATATTGTTTCCATGTCCCTTAGCCGCAATTCCAATAGCACCGATACATTAACACGGGACTATATTTCCAGCCTCTATCACAAGGACAAATTTACGAATACGGCTCTTCGCTATGCGGGTACGCTAAACTATCGCGCCAACAGTAAAAACACGATTAGAGCGGGCTTAAATGCAAGTTTATTACACTATGACCTCTATGCGCTGTCCTACGACACCGAGCTAGCGGCATTGAAAGAGCGGATTAATGAGACTGGGAATACAAGTACTTATGATGCTTTTGCACAGTTAAAAACAGTTTTGAACGACAAACTAACGCTAAATACAGGAATACATGCAAATTACTTCGCCTTGAGCAAGAGTTGGTCTATCGAGCCAAGGCTTGGCCTAAACTGGCGTGTTACCACAGATCAAACGATCTCCTTTGGGACTGGTCTATATAACCGACTGGAGCCCTTGGTCTACTATTTTGCCAAAAGTAGCGATCAAACAAGCCTTGAGCCAAACAAGCCTCTTTCGCCAACAAAATCTGCCCAAGCTGTTATTGGCTATGAAAAGAACCTAAGCAGAACACTCCGGTTTAAGACAGAAATCTATTATCAGCATCTTTATGATGTCCCAGTATCTACAGATTCCGACATCAACTTCTCCTTACTCAATGTATCGGATATTGCAGCCATTGGTACATCAAACTACCGTCAGCTTATCAATAAAGGAACCGGCAAAAATTACGGCATTGAGCTAACGCTTGAGAAGTCGTTAAGTAAGGGGTATTACTTCATGGCAACGACCTCCTTCTTTGATTCAAAGTTCAAAGCACGCAATGGCAAAGAATACAATACCACGTTCAATACACGTTACGTAGGAAATATACTGATGGGGAAAGAATGGACTGTGGGAAAGAGTAAAAATAATCTGTTTGGTCTCAATGGCAAATTAATTTATGCCGGTGGAAGAAAGTACTCTCCTGTTCTGGAAGAAGAATCGCTTCGTTTAGACGAAGAAGTTATTGACCAAGATCGCATCAATACCCTGACTGCCGATCCCTACGTACGTGTTGATTTCTCATCGAGCTATCGGGTTAACCGCAAAAAAGTAAGCCATCTGTTTATTTTGGATATTCAGAATCTCCTTAATAGAGAAAACACTGTGGGTATGCACTACAATTTCAGCAAACGTATCATTGAACCTCAAAAATGGACTGGTATTATTCCGACTATTAACTACCGGATTGAATTCTAATACCCAATAGTAGCAAGTACAACGGAAAGATTTATTTCCAATCGTTTGTCTCCAGACACTAGGCGCTGAAGACAAACGATTGGATTGATGAGACGAGCTCATGCTTCCAACAACACGCTTATTTATTCACTGTTTTTAATTTACTAAAACCGATAGCCAACTGAAATACCCAAGGAGCGATTACGTATAGCATTCCCGGATTTATAATCCCCCCATTTGGATTCTAAATTGGCAATTCCTTTCTGAAATTCTATACCGACAAGATAATGTTCCCTAAAAAGATAGTTTACTTTTGCACGAGCGCCATAATCAAAAGGTCTCCCAAGTGTATAATCCCCATACTCACCTTCACTCGAATCATTTTTGAACTTGATATCTCCCTTGTTATCAATTGCAATATCGTCCAGGTAAACAGATTCTGAAGTTTTCCATTTCCCGCCCAATCCATAACCGATATAAGGGCCTATACCGACCTCCAACTTACCTGTACCGATCGTAGCATTAAAGACAACATCGATAGGCATTTCGATATAAGACGTATTCGCTTTAAAATCTTTACCCCAGCCTATAACATTTCCCTCATTTCGTTCAAATCCCCGTTTGGCGAATACAAGGGCCGGTTCTAAAAAGAAATACTCACTGAGGCGTAATGTCGGGCCGAGTCCCAAATACAGGCCTGCAACCGCGGCCGTGCTGGCCTTATCGCCCGCTTTATTTTTAGCATCCACATTTGAAAAGGCAACTCCAGCTTTTACATTCCATTTTGTCTGCGCATAGCCTGTATATGCTCCAAGTGACAGACACAACAATAACGCGGTTTTTTTGATATTCATCATACGAAAGAAATAGGTTTACATAATTTCCTTATTTAACGATAATTACTTTTAAACGCTACACCGACTTTTGAACTAATGATCCAAAATACTCCCGGCAGTCATACATTTTTAAACAAATATTAACCAAAAATCTTTCGGTTTTTCGGCGCGCTGTTACGAAAACGATTGCGAGAAAACGTGCTTATTGTTTTCTGCCAATACTGTAAATTCACTTCATAGAAAATTTATTTTTCAGACCAATTAAATCTAAAAGCCTATGATCAAGATCAAAAACGCATCCGTTTCGAAGAATCGTTGGATGTATCCGGCAATACCATTATCCTGCTTGTTGGTCGTATCTAGCCTGACAACACAAGCGACTCCATTTGCACCTGTTAAAACAAACAGCAAGCTTTCACTGGCCATGCAGCAGACAACCATTCGGGGTAAGGTTGTAGACAAAGACGGCAAAGGCATTGCCAATGTCACCGTTCAGATTAAAGGAACGAATCTAGCAACATCGACCAATGCAAGTGGTTCATTCGAACTCAAAAGTCAACAGAACGATGCAATATTAATTTTCACCAGCGTCGGTTATAAAAGTATCGAGACTAAGGCGCAAGCCGGCAGCCCCCTTACAATCACCTTGGAAAATGAATCCAAGGGACTTGACGAGGTTGTTGTTGTCGGTTTTGGTACACAGAAAAAAGAGAATGTAACCGGTTCGGTCTCTTCCATCCAGATGTCTGAGGTGGTAGAAAGCAGACCTGTAACCTCCTTGTCAGCTGGCCTAGCTGGGCAGGCGCCGGGATTATATGTTAATCAAGGCTCAGGTAGACCGGGAAGTGATGGGGGAACACTGCGTGTTCGTGGACAGGGAACACTCAATAATGCCAACCCACTTGTCGTGATCGACGGCGTTATTGGCGACATGAACCTAATCAACCCACAAGATGTAGAAAGCATATCGGTGTTGAAAGATGCTGCCTCAGCGTCAATTTATGGTTCAAGAGCCGCAAATGGCGTTATCCTCATTACTACGAAAAAAGGTAAATCAGAGCAATTTAAAGTTATTTACAACAATTATTTCTCAAGCCAAAAACCATCCAACACCATTGGAATGGTTTCCAACTATGCTAACTATATGGAGCTGATCAATGAAGGCTATCGCAATGGCGATCCAAATGCTAAGCCCATATTTTCGCAGGAAAAAATTGACCTCTGGCGCCAGAACGCTGGACAGGATCCGTTGAAATATCCCAACACGGACTGGGTTTCGGAGCTTTTCCAGAACAAAATCAGCCAAAACCATAACCTTTCCTTTACAGGTGGTAGTGACAAAATCAAGTTCTTTGGCTCCTATGGTCTTCTCGATAACCCTGGAATCATTGAACAGGCAACGTACAAACGTCATACCGGCCGTATCAATCTAGAAGCGGATGTGAAACCCTGGTTAACCTTGGGAGCCAACATCAATGGGGTCGTTTCCAAAACCGATATCGGCACCAATATCATCAATGATGTATTTACCTTTGCTGCAGCAAGTACTCCGGGCATGGTACTGCGTGCGCCAGATGGCAGATTTGGTTCACCAAATAATTCGGAAGACGACCCACAGTCCAACAACGTACTCCACCGTTTGTATGCGCAGAAAGGTAACATCAACAAAAACCGCTTTGTATCACGATTCTACGGAAAACTGAAACCGATAGAAGGCCTTTCCATTGAGGGTTCTTACACGTATACCTATGATGATGATTTCGTCTATTCCCAACCCGTGTTTAATGACCGCTGGAACTTTCTGACCAATACAGTTGCAACAGCGGGTACAGGACGTTCTTCGGTAACCAACGAATCGATCAAAACGTACCGCTATTACATGGACGGAATTGCTAAATATAAGAACAAACTGTTTGAGAAACTGAACTATGAAGTCATGGTCGGTGCCAGCCAGGAGTATTTTAAAGACGGTTGGTTTGCAGCATCCAAACTCGATCTTGTAGATCCATCCCTGACTGTTCTCAACGCGGCGACAATGGATGCCTCAGCTTCTGGCAATATGACCGACTGGGCTATGCGGTCGTTTTTTGGCCGGATCAACCTGTCCTGGGATGACAAATATCTCTTGGAAGCCAATCTGCGTACAGACGGTTCATCGCGTTTCATGAGCGGAAAAAGCAGATGGGGAACGTTCCCTTCGGCTTCCTTTGGCTGGAAGGTTTCCTCAGAAGACTTCTATGACATCAAATGGATGCCCAACCTGAAATTCCGCGCATCGTACGGTGCCTTGGGTAATAATGGAACCACTGATGACTCTTTCCGCAGAAACGCCGACATTAACAATTATGAATATTTGGCGCTTTATAATCCCACAAACTATGTATTAAATAACCAGCTCTATGTGGGCTTTGCGCAAACAGTGCTGAGTAATCCTTTCTTGACCTGGGAAAATACCTATATCCTGAATGCTGGTTTGGATTTTGACCTATTCAATTACAAACTGGGCGGCTCGATCGATGTCTTTAACAAAGTAACGGACAATATCTTAATCAATCTCCCCGCTCCCTTGGTTGTCGGAAATGCAACAATACCACGCACCAATGCAGCCAAAGTACGTAATAATGGTGTCGAACTGAATTTGACTTACCGCGATAAAATTGGCGATAATTTTAAATTCAACATTGGCGGTAACTTTACCTTTATTGACAATAAAGTGGTCAAATTTAAAGGCAATGACAAGTCTATCAGCGGTTCCAATTTACTTCAGGAAGGTTATGCCATCAATACCCAATATATCCTGTTGACAGACCGCATATTACAGACAGATGCTGATATGCAGCTCGTGCAACAGATGATCGATAATGCGCCAATCGATCCAAACACCAATCAAAAAGTAAATCCATTCGCATCCTATGGTACACCTAAAAAAGGGGATCTCTTGTATAAAGACACCAATGGCGACGGCGTCATCAACGACAATGACCGGGTTCCGGTAGGTCATGGTACAGCGCCACGGATGACTTACGGTTTTAACATGGGATTCGATTATAAAGGTTTTGATTTCTCGGTCTTCTTGCAAGGTAATGCAGGCAACAAAGTCGTGTGGACAGACGGTTATTACACACCTACTGTTCGCTGGGGCTATCAAATCAATCAGGAAATTGCCGATGGCCGATGGACTGAAGGTGCAACAGATGCAAAATTCCCGCGATTGTTGCCTTATACCGATACAAGAAACACCAAAAACAGTGATTTCTGGTTACAGAACAAGGCGTTTATCCGCGTAAAAAATATCCAGCTGGGCTATACAATTCCGAACGAGATCACCAAGCGGATACAGGTACAAAATCTACGCGTATTTGCATCGCTGGAAAATTTCTGGACCATTACCAAATATAAAGGTTTCGATCCGGAGATCAGCGGTACCAACTATCCAACAATGAAACAGGCCGTTTTTGGTGTTAGTTTATCCTTTTAAGAAGAAGGGTATGCAACAGGGGCTGTGTTCCCTGCCTGAAACGTAAATTATGAACAAAAGTTGAGGAGGTGATTTAACACCTTTGAACATAAAACATATCATGAATAATTAATTAAACCTCATGAAAAAGATTTCACTACTCATAGCCGGATGCATTGCTTTATCATCTTGTTATAAGCTTGATACCAACCCCTACAGTCAGGTAAGTGCTAGCACATTCTGGCAGAATGAAGACCAGGCCTTAGCTGGCGTACTGGGCTGTTATAACGACTTAAAAAAAGAAGCCACCTTTGGCTTACAATTTTCTTACGATGGACTTACCGATATTGGCCTGGGCTATGATCCTCCGGGCTTGGGCGAGGTGATCAGCGGAACGTTCACCGACCGTTCATCTATTATTGTGGATAGATGGCAAGCAGCCTACGATCTGATCCAACGCTGTAATCATGCAATCGCGCATATCCAGCCCATGACCATAGACAAGGCCAAACAGGAGGGCTTTATTGCGGAAGCGAAGTTCTTACGTGCGCTGATGTACTTCCAGCTCACCAATCTCTATGGCGCCTTACCAATATACGATGAAACTGTCGACTTGAACAAAGATTTCGCTGATCTTAAAAATAGTCGCTCTTCGGTAGAAGATGTCAATAAGTTTATCCTCAATGACCTGAACTATGCAATTGAGAAATTGCCGGTAAGCTATGATGCCAAGTATTATGGCCGGGTCACCAAAGGAGCTGCGTATGCTTTGAGAGGGAAAGTAGCCCTTTACAATAAAGATTGGGCTGGAGCAATCCGGGATTTTGAAGAGATTGTTTACAACAAGACCAACACCTATGGTTACAGTTTAAATACAAGCTATTCCGCGTTATTCACCATGGATGGCGATCAATCGCCGGAGATGATTTTTGCCATTCAGAATATGGGCGGCACCGGTTTCCCGTATGGCATGCCAATGGCCTTCTATATGGGAACGCGCTCAACCTTTGGTAGTGACTGGAACAACTGTATGCCGAGCACACGCCTTGCAGATCGTTACGAAAACCGTGATGGAAGCCCTTTTAACTGGAACGACTATTTCCCCAACTATACAACGGATAATGCGGTCAAAAAACAGGCGATGGAATCGACACAATCAGGTGGAACGCTAACCAAAGTACCTGATACAGCAAAACTGCGTCAGATCTATGCCAATCGCGATCCTCGGATGAATCAAACCTTGATCGTACCTTATTCACATTACTTAGGATGGAATGCAAACAAAGAAAGAGATATGCAGCTGATATTGGCAACCGGTGTAAACGAAAACTTTGGTCAGATCCGCAACAATCGGGGTTGGTACACCTATCTATGGCGGAAATTTGTTCCTGAAGGGAACCTAAAAGGCGCCATTACCGATCGCGCACATACACCGATCAATTTCCCTATCATACGCTTGGGCGATGTACTTTTGATGCTTTCCGAAGCGTACAACGAGTCCAATCAATTGGATAAAGCGATTACTGAGCTTAACAAAGTACGTACACGCGCTAAAATGCCAGCGCTAAATAGTGGCAGTTCATTTTTGGCAGTCGGTAGTAAAGCAGATATGAGTAAACGTATCCAGCACGAACGGGCCGTAGAACTAGCAGGTGAAGGATGGCGTTATTTTGATCTTAAGCGCTGGAACCTCTTAGAAAGCGTTTCCAAAGACTACATCGAAAAAAGTATTACCGGAGACAATCTCGTCACCCGGGGTTACCAAAGCCGTCATAAGCTTTGGCCAATACCAGGACAAGAGATTGAAATGAACCCGGCATTACTACCACAAAATCAAGATTGGTAATCATGAGAATGTATGTAATTCTATTTCTTTTCCTGAGCAGTTTTTCTTTCCAAAGACTGCTTGGGAAAGATCTGAACCTCCTGACGGGCGCCTTTAAGCAGGATAACTTGAAAGCGAGTCTAGGAAATGACAAATCGTGGGTCCCCTATCCGGCTTATTCGGATCGGGCGGCCTGGGATAAGCTGATGGCTCCTTTTAAAGACCGTATAATCAAAAAGGGAAATGAGGCCCTGAACTACCAATGGCAAGTCGTTAAAGCAACAGATTATCTCGAATATGAGCGTTCAGGCAACCGCAGCATCATGGAAAAACCCATGAATGAAAATTGTACTGCACTGACCAACCTACTGTTGGCGGAGCTTGCAGAAGGACAGGGGCGCTTTGTTGACCAAATCCTAAACGGCAGTTGGCAATTGACAGAAATGGCAACATGGTCGCTCTCGGCACACCTTGGGGCCTTTCAGTCCAGTAAGCGATCATTGCCGCAGGAACGAACACAAGTGGTCGATCTGATGGCCGGTGATGTAGGCTCCCTCCTCTCCTGGGTTCATTATTTCTTTCGCGATACATTCAATACAATAAACCCCGAAATCAGTACCCGTCTAAAACAACAGATCCAACAACGCATTATACAGCCCTATTTGGATCGTAACGACATGTGGTGGCAGGCATTTGAACTCAAGGAAGGACAGTTGGTCAATAACTGGAATCCATGGTGTAACTTTAATGTTCTTACGGCCTTGCTTCTGGTTGAGGACAATCCCGATATACAACTGGCGGGAATTTATAAGACAATGTCTTCTGTGGATCGCTTTATCAATTATGTCAAAACAGACGGTGCCTGCGAAGAGGGTCCCTCCTATTGGGGCCATGCTGCGGGCAAACTGTACGATTATCTAAAAATACTTGCGCTGGCCACCAAGGGCAAGATCAATATTTTTGATAAACCTATCATTCGCGATATGGGTGAGTACATTGCACAATCCTATATTGGCGGAGATAAATGGGTCGTTAATTTTGCCGATGCTTCGGCAAAAGGTGGCGGCGATCCACTATTGATCTACCGTTATGGACAGGATGTCAATAGTAGTGAGATGATGCAATTTGCCCGATATATGGATAATACCGGCGACAAAACTGCAAATTTCAAACCTTCAAGGGATATTTTTCGCGCCTTCGAAGACCTGAGATGCTATCCACAACTAGAGCGTGTTACCGCTGCACTCCCTCAAAATAATGCGAAGTGGTATCCGGAAACACAATTTATATATCTAAAAAAGGGTCCGTTTTTCTTCGCCGCCAAAGGTGGTTTCAATAATGAAAGTCACAACCATAACGATGTCGGGAGTTTTATCTTATACGAGGATCAACAACCACTGTTCATTGACGCCGGTGTTGGCACCTATACCAAAAAGACCTTTAGCGATGACAGATACAGTATTTGGACGATGCAGAGTGCTTACCATAATGTTCCGATGATCAATGGAGCCGACCAATCTTTTGGAAAGGAATATAAAGCTGAAAATGTAGCATTTCTGCCTGCACAAAATAGATTCCAACTTGATATTGGAAAAGCATATCCGAAGTCGGCGAATGTTGAACACTGGAATAGAAGTTACACCCTCGTACAAAATGGGCTGGACATTCAGGATGAGTTTAAAATCACAGGTCCTAAACAGGCCAATATCATCCATTTTCTGGTTGCTCAGGAACCAAAAATTGGCAAAGGAGAAATCCGCCTCAATAATGGGCATGCAACCTTGTACTTTGATACCGGACAGTTCACAGCGAGCTACGATGTCATTCCTCAGGACGATTCCCGTTTGAGTCAGGTATGGGGTAAGGAACTCTATCGTATCAAACTCACCGCTAAAAGTATCAAATCCATTGGAAAATATACCTTTACGATTCGCCAAGAGGCTATAAAATAAAAAGAATCGAGATTATTATGTAACTTACTAAGAATATAAGCCGTTATGAAAAAAAGAAAACCTGGTCTAAAAGCACTTTTTGTGATCACATCCAGTCTGATTGCACTGAGTTTTACAGATCAAAAACCAAGCTTTATTGACACAAGTTTTAAAGCAGCAGAAAAGCAATATCAGTTCTTGGAACAAGCAGCAGAAAAGCAGCACAAGTTCCCGCGTACATTGAGCCCTTCGGGACAATTGGTAGGCACAGACGAATGGGATTGGACCGGCGGTTTCTTCCCAGGATCACTGTGGTATATCTACAACCACACCCATAACAAAGACACCGAAGCTGCTGCGATCAAATGGACGGAGGCGCTTGAAAAAGCCAAAGACCTTGATCAACATCATGATATTGGTTTTGTGATGTATTGTTCCTATGGCAATGCCATCAAATACCTCAACGATCCCAAAAAGGTTGCCGCTTACAAGGATATCCTCATCCATTCCGCCAATACTGCGCTCAAGCGTTATAATCCGCAGGTGGGCGTCATCAAATCATGGAACGAAAAAAAATCTTGGGACGGCAAGACCCTATGGAAATATCCAGTCATTATCGACAACATGATGAACCTGGAAATGCTGTGTTATGTGTCCGACTTGACGGGAGATGCCAAGTACAAGGATGCGGCCATCAGTCATGCCACCCAAACCATGAAAAATCATTTCCGTAAAGATTATAGCACCTATCATGTGGTGGACTACGATGCCAAAGGAAATGCAATCCATCAACAGACCAACCAAGGCTATGCCGACAATTCAACTTGGGCACGCGGTCAAGCTTGGGCTATTTATGGATTTACCATGATGTACCGGGAGACCAAAAAACCAGAATTTCTTAAAACGGCAAAAGCGGCGGCAAAGTTTTACATGACCCATCCGAATCTGCCAAAAGATAAAATTCCGTATTGGGACTTTAATGCGGGAAAGCCAAGCTATAAATCGGATGCCGATTTTTCCTCCTTGAAATTGAATTTTGTTCCGCGCGATGCCTCAGCTGCAGCCATTGTTGCGTCTGCACTGATTGAACTCTCAACATTGACCACGGGTACCGAAAGCAAATCCTATTTGACATTTGCTCAGGAAAGCCTTCAAACATTATCAGGAAGCACCTATTTTGCCAAATATACGACCAATGGTGGTTTCTTACTGCAACATAGCGTCGGAAGCTTACCCCATCATTCGGAAATCGATGTTCCGCTGACCTATGCAGATTATTATTATCTGGAAGGTTTGACACGGTTGGAACAACTCAAAAAATAAAAAATACCAAGGGGAGATATTTAACATCTTCCCTTGGTATTTTTATAAGCTTTCCAATTGTATTCGGATTATTTCTTCCCGATAGTGATTCGGTTGCTTACAGTACTTCCAGCGTACTCGCCCTGTGGAAGCGAAAGCTCCAACGATTGATTTACTCGAAGCTGTTTATTGACAAGCTGAACCTTCACTATTTTGGCTTTTTGCAGTGGGTCTGCTATATCAAGCTGAATCTTTTTAGGTTCCAGCAGGTTCAGGTGCATGATAGCAGGTTGATCAAGCTTTATAGACCAATCGCCCACTTGGTACGTTCCTGCTTGATAACAAACAATTTGTAGAATCCGGCTCCCTTTATGCTCCACGGCCTGTATATCCGATGTATTCTGCCAAATTTTTAGCTGCTGCATTGCTTTTGTATCAACAGTTTTGGTACCAGGCACAACAATATACGCATAGCTCGCATTGTTTGGAGCAACAGCATGATCAAACCAAAGCTTGAAGACCTTTCCATGTACAACATCTTTGGAACGGGAACGGTTGATCCGGTACCAGGAACCAACCTGATCTTTGGTTGTCAATCCAACATTCATCGCTGTTGGAAAATAATACAGGACATGATTATGGGTTATAAATTCGCCTTTTTTGACAATTCGCTGTACTGAATCGAGCATCGACGTTTCCTTTCCATTCCAGACAACGGGTCCATTAAGCCAGGTTTGGTTTAAGGTTGTTACCACAGCTTCTGGCGCTGCACAATGAATCCCAGCCCCCAAACAAACAATTTCCCGATCGAAAAAGAACCAGGCTTTTTGAGCCTTGACCCCGTCGTAATCGACCGACATAGCTGAAGCCCCTGTCTTATCGTTGCTTACGCCGCCTGCAAAGTTATTTGCAGCAAGTGCTCCCCATTGTTCTTTCAGCTCCAGGTCGCCCGGATAATCGCGCGTTGTCGTTCCAGGAATTTTATCCCATTCCCATACAGGCATAATGTTATAATATTCCGGTCCAAACACCTGAATATTGGTCGCACCATCTGACATATTACGACCAAGCATATTTTCTCCATTTCCAGACTCCGATTTATTGGTACGGCTACTGGCCAATCGAACATTAAAATGAAATTGCTTACGTAAATGAGTGGTGTAGTCACCTTTCCAGTAATGACGGTGGGCCTCGATATTTTCGGCGTCAAAAGGCTGCACACTATCCAATTTTGCCAGCGCTTTATTCCAAACAGCATTTTTAGCTGGATCGATCAGCTTCATTTGTTGTAATATGGCAGTCTCCTGTGTCTTTTCCAAGATATTGGGGCGTGAGATCCCACGGCCATGTACATTAAAATCGATATAACGCGAACGTATAATTGGTAAATATGTTTCTGTGAGAAAACGTTCAAAAAGATCCAGTTTTTTCTGATCAACAGCATAAGGTGTCTCGCGCACATAAGCCATAACTTTTGAGATCCCCTTCAGAAATTCCTCCCCATAGCCTGCAATGTATAATTGAGGGCCATGTTGTAAGTAAGAGAAATCATATTGCAGTCCTTCCTTGCCATTCACAAGCTGTATCGAAAAAAGCAGCTGCTCCATAGCAGCAGCTAAAAGATTTTCATCTTCCAAGATCAATGCACGATAAAAATAGTGCATGGCAATATCACTTTTATTCGCTCCTGTTTTTGTGTAAGGATCACCACGCTTCATCAGCTCAACAAGTGGAGTCTCTAGTGTAGTAGGAATTTTTTCCTTCCCAAATTTCATCAGGATCAGACAAACACCGATGGCCTTTGGAGAAGCGATTTCGTTATGCCACCAATTCGAAGATTCAAAACAATTATTCGCCCAATATTGTGCCGCAAGCAGGATTTTATCGTAAAGTAATTTTTGCTGATAAGATGCACTTTGCGGAGACACATAGGCAACAATAAGTGTCCTTAATCGATCCAAATGTTCTCCCGGAGGCCAAAGCGATATTGACTTACTGCTGTAATCGATATCTGCCCAGGTACCGTCCGCACGCAGTTGATTACATAGGCTTCGTGTTTTATCTGCACCGGGCAATGGGCCACTTAATTCATCATCGTATATATGCTTTTTAATACGCACAAACGTATCGCTGTTCTGCGCCTTTGCCATAACTAAGGCAAAGGACAATAAAAATAGGATTAGTCCTTTCATCTGTTTTTAGTATTCTTTACTTAAGGATATTGTCGTTCTGCGGCTCGTCCGACGACATCCATCCGGTGTTTCATCAGTTGATTTTGATCATTGTCCAATACAGAGCTTAGCCATTTTGGATTCTCCAGTCCCTTTTCCCATTCCGTCAGTTTATGCAGCATCTCCTTTACACGCTCAGGATACTTCGTGGCCAGATTGTGCTGTTCTCGAAGGTCATCCCTAAGATTGAACAATAATATCGGATCATCTTTAACCACAATCAGTTTCCACTCTCTATGTCGCACAGCACGTGCAATCCCTCGACGCCAGAATAAATAGTCGTGCCCATTTTTCACATCCTTATAGGAAGATAGCAAACTGATGCCATCGATTTGCTGCCTAGGGATTTTCTTACCTTTTATTGCGTCGATGCTCGTGGGTAAAATATCCATACCCGATACCATGGCATCGGATGTTATCCCTTTCGGTAGCTTGGCTGGCCACTGCATAATAAGGGGAACCCGAATTCCACCTTCCCATTTTGATCCCTTTAAACCACGCAATTGCCCATTGTCTGCACCATTATTTGTTGCCGCACCATTATCATTCATAAAAATGATTAAGGTGTTTTCATAAAGTCCTTCTTGCTTTAAATGGTTGACCAGACGTCCAATATTTTCATCCATATTGTCCAACATAGCCAGATAAGCCCGTCGCAATGGATCGGCTACATTTTTATACTTTTCAATGGTCTTCAGGGGTGCTTCGACGGGTGTATGCACAGCATTGAATGCTAAATACATAAAAAAAGGCTGGCTTCTATACTGATGAACATACGCAATTGCTTTATCAGTCAATGTTTCTGTCAAATAACGAATCGAATCTTCGGGGACTACACGTTGATCGTCATAAAGCAGCTGCGTTGGCTTAACGGCTCCCTGGATTGGGAAGTAAGGACGGTCGCCGCCAATAAAACCATAGAAATGATCAAATCCACGTTTAAGCGGATTAAATTGTGGGCCATCCCCCTGATGCCATTTGCCAATGGCCACAGTTTTATAGCCGTTATACTTCATAAAGTCGGCGATGGTGGCTACCTGTGTATCCATCCCGATGTCCTCTGGTGCGACGCCCGCTGTTGGACGTTTGGAAATATTATGTTCAAAACCAAAACGCTGTTGATATCGGCCAGAAAGTAATCCCGCGCGAGAAGGGGCGCACACCGAAGCTGAGGCATAGGCCGACTGAAAACGCACCCCTTTTTGTGCAAGTGCATCAATATTTGGGGTGTAGACCTCCTTACCGCCGTAACAACCAAAATCATCATAACCACCATCGTCGCTCAAAATGACAATAACGTTAGGATGTTGCTGCCCGAATACAGGAATCCCAAACCGAAAGAGTATATTCACAAGAGTTAATATACTATAGCAAATAAATCGGTAGATCATAACATTAGATTTATCCTTAAATGTATCGTTAAAAGTATAGGATTTTTTGTTAAAAAACCGCAAACGATTTCGTTAGACTATTATCAGAAGATTAAAAATAAAGGTCAGTGATGAAAACAGATGAAAAAAAATTGGTCGGTACACTTGCGCATTTTTTGGTCAGTGATTCGGATAGCACTGCGTTAAGGTCATTTTTGTCTTCATTGACCTATCATTCCAGTACCATTAGAACCGAACTCGTTCAATTGTTAAACAAATGGCAAGATAAAGAGGATGACTTAATATTTCCTGCGAAGGATCTTTGGGCGGATTTTAAGCAACTTGTGGGGAGCAATCCCGATCTCGGCGTGGCTGTGGTTGATGGCTGTAACATCAACGATATTGCAAGTTTTTACGAAGAAATTAATGCCGTCTACATGTCCAGCGAAAGCTGGAAGATAGGAAGCCTAGACGGCTTTGACGACCTGCTTTACGGTGGATTTGGGACCTTCAAAGACGCAGCTTCACATTGCATTGTTTGGAAGGATATTGCACATAGCAGGACGTCATTGGGCCTTGAAACAACTTTGGCCTATTATCAGGGAAAGCTTGGCGCACAATCACCATTCAATCAAACGCATTTTCAAAAGAAACTCGATGAGCTAAAAGCTGGCCGTGGAGAAACCTATTTTGACATTGTTGCCGATATCATCCGATCGCACCGCAAAGTAACCTGGGTTTACAAGGGATATCCTCAGAACAAATCGGTATATTTATAATGACTAAACTTAACATATGAAGCATTTTATCCGCCTAGTTTTCCTGCTCCTATTCTTCCAGCAAACCGCACTGGCCAGTGAACGACTTAAAGTGGCTGTTGCAGGGCTCAACCATGACCACGTATTCTTGCTTTTAAATTTATATAAGGATAAAAAAGTCGATATTATCGGTATTGCTGAACCGAATGAAGCTTTATCAAACAAAATACGAACGCAGTATAATTTACCGGACGCAATCTTCTATCATGACTTGCCCAGTTTATTGAAACATGTCAAACCGGATGCAGTTCTTGCCTACAATCCAACCGATGAGCATATCCGCGTCGCAGAAACCTGTCTCCCGCTTAAGATCCCTGTCATGGTAGAGAAACCTCTTGCTCCAACTCTTTCTGACGCAAAACGTATTGCATTTTTGTCCAAACAGTTCGAAACTCCATTTTTGGTCAATTACGAAACGACCTGGTATAAAAGCAATCAACAACTGAAACAACTGGTCGACAAGGATGAAATTGGAAAAATCACACGCATACTTGTAAAAGACGGGCATGAAGGACCAAAAGAAATCGGCTGTAGCAATTATTTCCTGGATTGGCTTACCGATCCGAAAAAAAACGGTGGTGGTGCAATCATGGACTTTGGCTGTTATGGCGCCAATTTAATGACCTGGCTCAAAAATGGTGAAAGACCAATTTCGGTAACGGCCTTTACACAACAGCTCAAGCCAGAGGTTTATCCCAAGGTAGACGACAACGCCACCATCATACTGAGCTACCGTGACGGCAGCACAGGCATTATTCAAGCTTCTTGGGCTTGGCCATACAGTGTTAAAGATCTGCAGGTATTTGGCACAAAAGCTCAGCTCTATGCCAAAAATGATAAAGAGCTTTTAAAATATAAACAACAGAATGATCCACCTACAAATGTACCAACTACGGTCCCCTATTTTGAGAACCATATTGCCTATCTGGAACAGGTCCTGAAAGATGCCATGGTGCCGGAAAATGATCTTGGATCGATCCACAATAATGTCACGGTAGTCGAAATCCTGGAAGCGGCAAAACGCTCGGCTAAAGAAGGGAAGTCCATTTTATTAAAATAAAAAAGGTCCGTAGCTTATACCGCTACGGACCTTTTTCAAGCACTGCCATTAGGCAATAGACAAAGTCGATCTGCTCAGTCAATAGACCAGCAGCTGGCCCCAGTTAGTCGGCTAAGGATCCAAGGGTTCATCTGGATCGATCGTATAGGCTTCTTCTTTTGCCTTAAACTCGATGATCACATCTGAAATTCGTTTACCCAATGTATAGGGAATATACCCCAATTCACGCATGCAACGATCGCCCATTTTTTCAACCGCATCGATATGCATTTTACTACTGTTAACAATAGCATACTTATCTTTCGGAAAACCGTAATTTAACAAGATACGCGCCGTATTGCGCAAATTTGTGGTTGTATGTCTGGCATGTGGATCAATCAATATCGCCGCTTCAGGTACTCCCATGACCTCGATAAGATACTTTTTCATTTCTATTGCCTCAATGAAATGCGTCTTATAAGGATGTACTTTACCACCAGACAATACAATAAAAGGGGCCAATTTTTCAAAGTAACTTCGAGCTGCCATACGCGCACGTAACATTCCACCAGGACTAATAGGCTGTCCATACAGCTCGGGGCCTGCACCTAAGGTCAGTAACAGACTATAGGTATAGCTTGAGAAATCGGTATTTTTGACCGCTTCATAAGCTTTCTTGTTTTCGAGTTCAATCAGTGGCTCTAGTTGTGCCGCGTCCCATCGCTCATTAATTTCCAACAAGCGTACCGCAGTCATCATGGTCATAAAAAATGCCGTTTTAGGCGTCGGAATATCTTTGCGGATGTCTTGGCCTACATCGTCCAAAAGATGAAGGTAGGCCGCACGTTTTACATCGAAAGAGATCGAATCTATTTTGGGGTAATTGGGACTTTTACCACCCGCATAGACGTCCACGACATAATTCATTGCCTTTAAATCCTGTTTCAAGGCTTTCGTAAAATAGACCTTTGCTGTTTCATGATGCAGCACACCATAGGTCATTGATGGAATAAGACTCGCCTGAACAAGCTGGTCCAACTTCTTGTTATGACCAATTTGCTCCGCCAGCTGCTCTGTCAACAGGTCGATTTCGTTATCCTGCCATTTGAAAGCATTCAAATAGCACATGAGATCGGCGCAGCTAGCGCTGTTGTTAAAACGTTCGAACCGTTTTTCCAATACCTGTGCTATCGGCTTGGAGCTGACGAGCTCCTGTATAAGGGCAGAATCTTTTAAAAGCAAATAGGATGCATAATAATTCTTCTTGATCAGCCAATCCTGTGGACCAATAGGCATATTGTTTACCTGACCTTTGGAAATATGCATACAGCATATTCCCAAGACAAGTAACAAGATTTTTCTGATATTCTTTATCATATCCATTCGATAACAGATTAATAACCTGGATTTTGATACATACGTGTCGGATCCAGCTTATATTCATCAAAAGGAATTGGATAGTATCGATCTTTTGTCGAAATATTGGAGATTTTAGCATTTCCATAATCAGCCTGGCTTTTCGTTTTGAAATAAGTCACCAGTTCCTGTGCATTGTAATTACGGATGAGATCAAACCAACGTTGGTTTTCAAATGCCAGTTCCACACGGCGTTCATGCAATATAGCCTCCTTTAAAGTTGGATATTTACTGCGGTAAGCCGTATTCAACATGGAAGCAGCATAGGAAGGCAATCCGGCACGTTCACGTACTTGATCTAACAGCGCGATAGCTTCCGCATCCTTACCCAGATGATACTTGGCCTCGGCCAACAACAGCATCACATCCGCGTAACGGATCAAGATCCAGTCGTTTCCGCCCCAACCATTGGTACCGGCAGCGTCACTGTTATCCCTAAATTTGGTTACAAACCAATCGTTAACCTGGGTATTTGTTGCAAACTTCACAGAGAAATCTTTTCGGATATCGCTTTGCTCGTAATCTTTAACCAAATCTAGTTTTGCCACTTCACCCGCACCGGTCGAGTTATAGCGTGAATTGATGGTTTCTCCTCGCGCCTGGTAATTACGGGCAATACTTGAGCTATAGTTTTGGTCTCCCTGTTTATACTGAATCTGAAAAACGAGTTCTTTACAGCTATTTTTCTTGGTCACATCGAAAACATCCGCATAGGGGATTTCGTTCAGTTTACCAAAAGTTCGCATTTGGTAGGCCGCATTGAGGTACTGTTCTGCTTTCGCAAAATTCTCCGCATTACCTGATGTCTGCGTTGCACCTAACGTTAAGTATACTTGCCCCAAAATTGCATTGATGGCCGATTTAGATGCTCTGCCGATAACGTAATCTTTTTGTGTATTGGGAAGATTGCTGGACAATGCCTCCGTTAAATCCTTAATGATCTGTTCGTACACAATCGACTCTTTCTGACGAAAAGCCAATTCATTTGCTTGCTCTTTACTGGTCACCTGTACGGTAGATAGTGGAATGTCTCCGAATTTACGTACCATATGGAAATATAATAATGCACGAACGAATTTCGCTTCCGCAATATAACGTCCTTTTAATTCTGCACTTGTAAAAGTCACATCGTCGACATGTGAAAGAACTACATTACAGCGACTGATTGCCGCGTACATAGCCGACCAATGTGTCTTTAAATAGGTATTACTTGGCAGCAACGAAAAGTCATTGAATTGAAAAGGCTCCCCAGCATTGGATTGGTTATCATTACGTCCTGAATTATCCGAACGTTCTTCGTTATACAATGTACCCGATTCCCCGATCGTGCTTCCCGAACGAAGTGATTGATAGAGGCCATTGACAGCCAAAAGCACATCATTTTCCGACTTGAAGTAATCATCGATCGTGACAGCATTTGGATTTTTCTGATTTAAAAAATCTTTGGTACATGAAGACAATGCCAACAAAACAAAGGGTAATATATATCTTTTTTTCATCCTGTTATTTTTTTATTTTTCATCAGCCTACATAACCGCAAAGAGCAGTTCGTAGGACTAGTTTTACAATGCTGAAGCTATTAACACGGAGGTTTTCTTGAAATTTCCACGCACAATAGCTCCTTGATCCTGCTATTAGAACGTTACTTTTACACCAAGGTTATACGACCGAACCAGTGGATAAAGTCCATAATCCACACCTGGAGTTAAGTTGCCGCGTTGGTTATAATCCGGTTCCGGATTGTAGCCTTTGTATTTGGAAATCGTAAATGGATTGTCCACTGTAGCATAGACCCTCACGCCAGAAAGTGTTAACTTTTCTGCTAGGCTTTTGGGAAGATTGTAGCCCAAAGCAATATTTGTCATCCGCAGGAATGAACCATCCTGCAGATAAAAATCAGAAAGACGCGTACTGTTACTTTGCGTACCGCCACGCGATGCACGGTATACTTTACCATTTCCTGGATTTTGAGCTGAACGATAGCGTTGTGCAACATCTGCATATTGATTGCCGGAACCTTCCATATTATAGAGGTAATAATCATAGCCATCCAGCACTTTATTACCCTGCGAACCGTTAAATGATGCGCGTAGATCGAATGCCTTATAGCGTGCGTTGATGGCAAAGCCATAGGTGAAATTAGGATGTGGATTGCCGATCACACGTTTATCGGCATCATTGACAACACCGTTGCCGTCCACATCTTCAAAATAAAGATCTCCAGGTTGTAGTGGAGTTGTTGAAGCCGCTGAAGGAGCGACAGTTTTATAGTTTTCCTCTGTTGCAACGCCCAGAACTTTAAAGCCGTAGAACATACCAATTGGACTTCCTTCTTGTGTAATATGCGTTAAGTATGAACGTTCAGCACCATTCGTCAAGATGGTAGAAGCCCCACCAAGATCGAGCACTTTATTTCTATTGACATTGATATTCCCGCTCAATCCTAATTCAAATTCATTTTTGCGAATCAATGTTGCATCAATCTGTACATCAAAACCTTTATTCTGCACCTTCGAATTTGGCAAATTGGTCAAGATTGTTGTTGATCCAGATACAGCGGAGAGTGGCTGGTTGAATAATAAATTGAAGGAACGGCTCAGGTAGAAATTGGTCATAATGTTGAGGCGGCCTTTCAACAAACCGAGATCCAGACCGGCGTTGTATTGCGAGGTTGTTTCCCAGCTCAATTTTGGATCAAGTAGATTGCCTGCCGTATAAGAGGTTTCTACTTTATCCCCAAGAATAACACCTGCTGGTGAGTTGATCACGGATATCGCATTGTAATCACCAATATTATTATTTCCACTACGTCCCCAGCTCGCTCTCAGTTTGACAGTCGATTGTTGCCCTAACCAATCCGTATAAAACTCCTCTTTGGAGAGCGTCCACCCTCCTGACACCGACGGGAAAGTTCCCCATTTGCTATTCGGGCCGAAACGGGATGAACCATCGGTACGGATGGACGCTGAAAGGAAATATTTAGAATCAAAGCTATAGTTTACACGACTAAAGTATGACTGGAGCGTTGTAGTACGTTTGAACGTATCGTCTTTTAGTAATTGGAAATTGGAAGGGTCGGCTCCTTTATCCGTAATTTCCCCAATCGCATTATTATTAAAACCGTTGGCTCTCACACCTTGATAATCGTAATCTGTTCGTTGAGCCGAATAGCCCAATAAAGCGGATACCTGATGTTTACCACCAAAAGTCTTGTTATAGTTTAACGTTGTTTCGACCAATTTGTCCAATTCATTTTTTGTCTTGGCATCTGCATAGGCAGCAGAAATTGCCTGCGGTGAAAACGGTTTATTGTTTCCATCGGATATACTTGTTGGACGGAAATAATCATACTTCTCGTCGTAAGTAGACAATCCACCGTTTATTTTAAGATTTAGGCCATCAATAATGGAAAAATCAGCAAAGGCATTGTATAGCCCTCTCTTTCCACGACGGTTGTTTTTAATCTCTGTAACATAAGCCAGTGGGTTTTCAGGATTCTGGATACCGTAATTGTTCGCCGAAAGATCGGCCATCAGATATTTGGCATAGGTTCCATCTTCGTTATAAACTGGGAGAGTCGGCAGATAGATTAATGCCGCCATTGACGGACTTCTGTCGTAACGGCCTGTCGTTACCTCGTTATTGTCGTTATATGTAAATGAAACATTTGCGCCAACGGTCAACCTCTTGCTTACTTTGCTATCGATATTGGCACGAAAATTAAAGACTTTTTGATCCGTCCCAAGCATGATCCCTTGTTGATTCTGATAAGATCCACTGAGGAAATAGCGATTTTTTTCGTTACCGCCATAGGTAGATAGATTATGACGTTGGAAAGGTGCATTGCGGTATAGGGCATCCTGCCAATCCGTATCATATTTCGCTTTTTTCGCTGTACCAGACGCAAAGTCATAGTAGTCTTCAGGAATACTCACCGAGCCGGCATTTCCGACATTGGCGATACGTGTTTTATTATCATCAAAGCGTCTACTATCGCTCCAAGCAATCCCTTTCGTCGCCAAAAGGTCTTTATACGAATTGTTACGACCATCAATCAGGAGATCAATAAATTGTTCCGAATTTAAAACATCGATTTTCTTGGAGAGCTGACCAAAGCCACCCAATACTTCGTAGTCCACATTACTTTTACCTTCCTTACCCCGCTTGGTTGTAATCAAGACAACACCGCCAGCACCACGAGATCCATAGATCGCTGCAGAAGCGGCATCCTTTAACACATCGATAGACTCAATATCATTGGGGTTGATATTTAAATTGTTTCCTGCTGGATATCCATCAATAACGTACAATGGATCCGAACCAGCATTGATCGATCCCATTCCGCGAACACGCATTTTGGTCCCATCGTATGGAGCACCACTTGTTTGCATCACCTGTACACCTGCTACTTTACCAACCAACGCCTGGGATAATTTTGGTGCGCTCAAATTGAGTTCCTCGGCCTTAACACTGGCAATAGCTCCAGTGACATCCGACTTTCTGATCCGCTGATATCCGATAGAGATGGTCACCTCTTCCAGTGTGTTCTCATCAGTCTGTAGGGAAAATATCTGCCCATTGGATTGGGTAACAGCTTGCACAAGTCTGCTATACCCAATAAAGGAAATACTCAGGTTATCGTCCATTTCGGCTTCGATCTGAAAATTTCCTTTTTCGTCAGACTGAACAGATTTTTTACTTTTCAAATTTTGAACGGTTGCTCCGGCGACAGCATTTCCTTGGGCGTCGACGACACGGCCTTTGACCATCCCCTGTACATGCGTAAATTGGGACGTGGTTAGTGTGAACGATTTGGCTTGAACAGCGGGTGAGCTCGCTGCAATGGCACATAACAACCAAAAGACATTGTTGGCTTTAAATTTCATAAGTAGCGCATTTGATTTATGGTTACAAGATTACAAATGCTATATGAAGGCAGGGTCAATAAAACATTAACAGTTTTTAACTAAACCGAGTTAGCATGTCATGAAAGCTTAACAAAAGGATAACAATACACCTAAGATTTATTTCCTAAGATTCCTGCTAACAAAGCTATAAATCAATAAAATCAGAAGATATAAAGTAGCAGAAAAAAGAATATTGCCGATCAATTTTAGAGGTTCAAATTCATGGTATCCGACCTGCTCATAAAGATCCAGGCTATAGCCGCTTCCTTCCCTATAAAATGTCCAAGGAAATCCTATTGTCAAGTTGCCGTCGACGTAAAGTTCATTGTGGTAGAAACAAGCTGTCAAAATAGCAAAAACACAAATAGTACCAACGAAGCCTTTTAATAGAGCCGGCACTATTTGTGTTTTTCGTTGTTCAGGTTTTACATGCATGATTAAATATAGCGATTCATTTTGATTGCATGTTATAATCACTGTAGTTGCCCTATGAATGACGAGTTAGGTTTAAACATGTTGATCGCCGTATTTATAAGGTTGATCAAACTTAACATAAAGTTACGCTATATCCCCCCCTTCATCTCCTTTCATAATACTATGAATACGATCCTCTAAAACTTTTTTGTGCCAGGCATCCAACAGTAGTCTTGTATTTCCGATCAGATCATCTCCACCAGTCTCCATCATTTTCACCCACTCTTCTGCAAATTCCCTATATTCAACAATACTGTTTTCGGACTGTGTATATTGGATCAAATATTCCATCGCAAATAGATTAGCCCAGCGATTGGGTTGTATTGGATCACACATATACTCTGCAATGTCAATTTTATCAATAAATTCCTGTACAACTTCTTCCGGTGTGAAATTGAACAGATCGCAGAATTGTTTAAATGCCGTTGTCAATTTAATATTTTCGATTGTTTCCATTATTTATTTAATTTAAGAAGTCATCATTTTTTTATCCTAGTTATCTCTATTTAACCGCTGTAAGATTACGCCATCTTCATCAAAAGACAGGTTGTTTCCCAAACTTTCCAAAGGTTGTTTATAACTCAAATTAGTCCTCCTTAGTTTCCAAAAGATTATCTAGCCAGACGTGATAAAGTGCAACTCTTTGATCAAGATCCCGATAGAAAAAATATCGTTTATTAAGCTCCTGTAAATCCATTATAAATCGTTTAAAAAAAGATGTATTACGATATTCCCAATCAATAAGGCCGCCATAACCGTCAAGGACACGATGAATAAATCCCAAAACTGGATTATAAGTCGCTTTATCGAGGTGCATTGCTGCTAAAAAATCAGGTGTTGATGCCTGCAGCATCATGGTATTGATATAATGCGATGGATGAACGGAATTCATCATGCAAGTCAGCAGAAAATCCTTACTCAATTTAAAGTATATGTTTTCATCTAAATAAATTCGATCTTTAAGCATTACCTTTTTAGCAAAAAGATCATAAAGCTGCGCAGTAATAATACGCCCTCTATTTCTGCGTTCGCCGGTACTATAATTTCTATTGACTGCTAATTTTACCTGACGTCGCAATAATTTTATCCCAACATCCCTGTCATTATCTTTGAATTCGATCTTCAAACGATTATGGTCTTTAGGAATTTTATCGTTGATAAAACGTATAGCCCTAGTCACAATATTATAGCTTGAATTATCTTTAAAATTTTGATCTATAAAAGAGTAATGATCCAAAAACAATTGGATAAAAGCTGGTACAGCGATACCAAAAAGCTCACATATTAACCGAAAATTTCGTGGTACCTTTAAAGGTACTCCAATTATATCTTCCATATTTTTTAATATTTTTTATTTATGTGCGATATAGCGGAAGCCAAAACTCTTGGCTTTAGTTTTCCGCAGCGGTGCACTCCCTTTCTTTCCTACGAACACGCCAATTTCATGCATCAAGCTTTTTATGCAAATTTTTTCTCCCAGATACTTTTCCGCATAACGCCATAGTTCAAGCGGTGTTCTATATTTCTTAAAATAATCCATCTCGATAAGCTTACCCAAAACGATTTCCACTACCATGCAATCGCATGCGAACTGTTCAGCTTGGGCTGAATCTTCTACCCTGATTTCCTCCATTAATTGAAAAAAAGTCATGGTTTCAACGGAATTGATAAAATATTCCATTTGATAGTATCGAATAGCCTTTTCTTCCCAAATCGTCAACTCAAACTGATAGCTAGATTTATTGTCAAATCTACTGATATCTATACCCCTACGGTTAAATACCCAACTGAGATGCACCATAACTTCAAGATTTCCGGCCGGAATTTTAAGTTCTTCCATTTCCTTAACATAGGTTTGCTCTTATCCCATTAAGAAAGCCATTTCTTCACGGGTAAAACCGCAGCTGATCCGATTTAATATCAGGAGATAAATAATACCCGCATAGTACATGGAAAATTCTGCGCGAAATCTCTCTCTGCCAATATCATTAATTAAATTTTGCATGCTCCTCCTTTCTATCAACCGGATAAAAAGAATACCTTCCTTCTACATTTCTGACGACCAACCTGTTTTGCTGAATGAGTCCATACAGCACATTTTTCAAATGCCTTGGATAAATCTGGAGATGAACCTGTCCCGTTTCCTTAACTTTCCGAAACAGTTGCCAAGGAGCTGCACCATGCCCAAAGAATTCCAGATCCAATAGCCCTTCAATCTTTTGGCGCACATGTAACATCGCATCCGATTCAAGCTGGACATCTTTTTCAGCTTTCCATTCCTCAAATTGCAATGCAATTGAAGACTTTTTTTGCGAGACAAACTGCCAAGGAATTTCGATAGGATAATGCCACCTGACCTCGTCCTCTTCAATATGAAGACGGACGAGACGTTCTTCGGTAACTTCATATCTTTCGCGATGGAATTCCATCGGTTCAATGCATGAGCTCATGTATATTCGATCCAGCAAGATCGATTCCTGGGTCAAAAAACTTCGTACCTGATACATTTTTTCAAAGTCTAAATATGCATGATCAGGTCTACCAACCAAGAACGACAGTTCTTCAGGTCTCCAGCCCTTTTCTATTCTCCGTTTTAGATAGGTGTACCATAGTTGAAAATCGTGCGAAAACATCATTCCCCCATAGGATGCTTTTTGTGGAGATACTTTTTTGATCATTATAGTGTACAATTGGTTATTCAAATAATTTAAGCAGCTCATCTTTACTGATCGATTTCATTAGATTAGCCTCATCTAAAATCAGTCCTTCGGATATTCGTTTTTTACTTTCTTGAAGGGCTAAGATGTGCTCCTCAACGGAATCCCGACAAACAATCTTATAAGCCATCACATGCTTTTCTTGCCCTATTCGATAACAACGATCTATCGCCTGTGCTTCGGCAGCAGGATTCCACCAGGGATCCAAAATATAGACATAGTCGGCAGCCGTTAGATTTAAGCCGGTTCCTCCCGCTTTAAGGCTAATGAGAAACACACGGCATTCGTCCTCGTTCTGAAATCTTTCGACCGCATTTTGCCGCTGATCTTGATTCATCTTACCATCAAGGTAGACATAAGCTATTCCCTTATTTTCGATTCGTTGAGCCACCAGCTTAAGCATGGAAGTATACGCCGAAAAGAGAAGAATCTTATGATTTGGAGCTACTTCATCCATGATCTCATCAATAAAATCCAATTTAATAGATTCATGACCGAAGCCGCCATCTTTCATCAGAATGGGGGAGTTGCAAAGCTGCCGTAGTTTTTGCAGCGCCTCGATCGCTAAAAATTTGGATTTCGTGGAATCAGCGCTATTCAGATTATTTTCAATCTCTCCCTTGAATATTTTTCTGACCTTATCGTATATTTTCCTTTGCTCTGGAAGCATATCCATATAGAGAATTGTTTCGGTCTTTTCAGGAAGGTCCAAAGCAACCTGTTTTTTTGTACGCCGAAGAATAAAAGGTTGGATCATCTTTTGGAGGCTAGAAGTCGTCTCTTGAACCATATCTACCTCTTTGACACCCTTATATGCCTTATTAAAATTTCGATAATCTCCAAAGAAACCAGGATTAACTAAAGACATTTGCGCATAAATATCTTGTATACCGTTTTCAACTGGCGTTCCTGTCATCGCTACACGGTAATCGGCCTTAACCATTGACAGCACCTCAAAACGCTTCGAATTACGGTTCTTGACGGCTTGGGATTCGTCCATAATCAGATAGCTAAAGTCTAAACTGGTTAAATACGCCGCATCAGTCAACATCGTTCCATATGTCGTAAGAACTACAGTGCCTTCCTCTTCAAAAATAAATGCTTCCCGGTGTTTCCCATGATAGATTTCTATTTTTCGATAGGGGGCGAACTTTTTATATTCATTTTCCCAATTGAACAAAAGAGAGTTCGGGACAACCACTAAAGCAGATTTTCCTGTAGAATGCTGTTGATAAAAGTATTCCAGCACTGTTATAATCTGCAATGTTTTCCCTAAACCCATATCATCAGCCAAAAGGCCGCCCCACTGAAATTCATTCAAAAAAGTTAGCCAGCTAAAACCTACCTGCTGATAAGGTCGTAATTGCGCTTTTAAGCTTCTAGGGATTTCCAAAAGAGGGATTTCATCCAAAGCTGCGAGTTTTTCACGACGTTCCCGAATACTGTCCTGAATAATTTTTTTATCTATTTTATCCAAAACCTTCTGCATAGACACAAGTTGAATTGTATTTAAGACAAAACAATCTTCTTCTCTTCTTCCTCCTAAAAACAATGGCCTGAAGATTTCTCGGTCAGCGCGGCGTATAATGCCAAAAGCCCCTTCAGTAAGAGTAAAAACTTTATCTGTTCCCATAATCAAATCCTCAAATTCATCCATTGAAATTGTGTGTCTTCCAAATTTCGGCCCCAGTAGAATTGAACATAGGTTATTTTCCAAACGGATATTACGTACAGTACAATTTAGAGGGAAAGGATAGTATGCGCTACCTTGCTGAAGATGGTCAATTTCTAACGAAATTTCATTGAGAGAGCAGCTTTCCATGAAATCAAATAGCCAAGTGGTATTTTCAATTTCTTTCAAAGGAATCAACCAGTTATTTTCTAATGCTGTCTCCTTAAGAATCGGATGTTGTGTTTTAACAAATTCCTGAAAAACCTGTTCTTCGAGCTTATCCCTTTCAAAATATGCCAATTGATTCTGTCTCTCCCCTAAAATCAAATTGCTACTGGAGTTTAACAAAAACCTACCCTCTTTCTCATATTCGGCAAAAGCCGCTATACAAAGGAATTGGTCAATTACAGAAATAGTAGCTATTTTTTTAAACGGCTTAAAGACTTGAGGAATTGTCATATTTTCCCCTACCCTATTTAAGATGACAAGTTCCGCTATTTTTGATAGGGGTATCAGATAATCGTTTAAGAAGGCATGATAATTCTCTTTAAAGACAGTCAATCTATATTTCCATTGTCTAAACTTTTGCAATACTCCAGCCTGGGTCAGATTATCAATAAATAAAATTTCCTCGTTAGATATTTTCAGAAAGAAACAATTTTCATCCCCCAAAAACTCAGGACAATCTATTAGCTGGTTTCTGTAATAGAGACAAATTCGCATTTTCAGATATTGATCCTGATCATCAATTTCGACTTTGAGCTGCAAATTCCCCCGTGCTTTAGTTAATGTAGCGGCACCCAGCACGCTCGAATTTTTCAAATTAATCTGATGTGCAAATCGATAGCGTTTAAATGTTTGGGCAAAACGTAATTTAATTGGAAACGGAGGATCCTCCAGTAAATCACGCCATATCTGTATAATTTCCCATTGTTTCCGCTCGAAGTAGTTGATATCTTCACTGATTAGATCCTTCTTCTCTTCCCGAAGTATTTTATCTTCATAAAGGAGGGCGGCAAATCGACGACTGAACAATTCCAGATACTGATCATAAGAATTTAAAGACATCTTCAAGTTACTTTCGTCCAATAGATAAGAGTGCGAAAAGGAACGAGAGCGTTTAAATTTATAATGAAAAGGAAAAAAAACAGGCAGACCAAAAGCGGAAAAATTTATTGTAACAAAAAAACATACTTCATCGTTTCGCTTTAAATCGAGATATCCTTCCAAGTTACGTGCAGGCAGACGAAGTCCATTCTCATAATCATTAGTAGCTAAACGATAAAATCGTCCATATTCATTATTCATTTCTACAGTTAACTCCGCATAAGAATAGTTCTCACAGACCTTAAATGGCACGATCTTTTTCTTCCATGGTGGCAAATTGTTGATTTCAGCCCGATATAGGCCCTTTAAATAATTTGGGCAACTATCCAGTAATTTATTCGATAACAGGGTTGCTTCGTGTACGCAAAGCCCTGCTACATCGTCGCTACAAGAACAATTAATGCTGAGGTGTTCCGTAGTCAGCTCGACTTTAACCGTAGTACCCGAGAACTTTTTTAACTTAAGTTCATATTTCGGTGGATACGGTCGGACCTGAATAACAATATTCTCTCGTTCCATAAATGGAATCTCATCATCAGCATAATATTTGCTCAGGTAGCGCGGAGTCATTCTCCCTATAAATCCATCTTCCCAAGGAATTACAAGAGGTTCACTAGAATTTCTTTTTGGAAGTATTTTTTCGACTGAATGGATCTTAGCATCCGTCGTAATGCAGTTAAAGCCAATTCCTATCATATCACTTCGTTTAATTTAGCCTCCGATTTCAGCTCCATATACCGTATGCTCTGATCACAGAGATCGACAAAGAAATCTGTAATTTCTTTTGCTTTTGACCTAAAGTAATCCATATCAAGCTGAGCTAATTGTGAAGGAAGCTCATAGATCCGCCCTTTCATCTGTTTTAATAACTCTGCATTCAATATTTCTTCCACATCCCCTCTGGCTGTAAAAAATTCCTTCACCTTTTTATCACAGATACAGGTCCAGTCCACCAGATCGGCTATAGTCACATTCATCGGGGCATACCCAATTCGTAGGTAGAGATAACTGTATAGTCCAATTGAAGTCAATTGATTTAAAAATAATACAGCCAATTGTGAACTAGCAAGTCCTTCAAAAGCAAATACACCTAGCAGATCCTGCATGAGTTTTGAATTGCGTGTCCATGAAATGGATGTCTTAAACAATGTATCATGCCAATTGATCGGAGAAACGGGATATGTTGGTTTATAACTCGGACGACGGTAAACAACAACAGATTCATTCCAGATAGTATGGGAGAAACGGCTGCCCAGATCCAGTTTTGTTGCCAGGAAATCTGTGCTCATAAAAGCTACAACTGCAGTAACTCGACCATAAACGATTTTTCGAAAGTGACAGTGACCTATTTTCTTTTTTATTACGACAAGGTAGATTTCTGCCTTTTCATTTTCCACTGCAGGAAAATGAAAAAGTCCTTTTCCATGCGCATCGCTGACGTAATAATTGAGCAGCATCATTTGTTCGGGATTATTCTCCTGACGAATCTGAGCCAGCACATGAAGTATATCTGCCTCATACCGATCCGGCCAAGGAAATGCATGAAACTGCGAGGCCGCGGCATTCGATAATGTAGTCTCCTTCGCCGCCAGATTACCTACTGCAACTTCGACGTTTTTATTTGCGACTTTTTGTTCCACTATTGCCAACAATTTTTCATAGCCGGTTTTAAGGCCTTCCATAAAACTCAAGTACAGCTGTTCAATCGTATGAAGAACAAACTTGCAATGCTCATAAAGCCAGGAGGCATCAAAGGCGGAAATTTCGAGGTCCTTATTTTGTTTCACCGCATCAAAGGCACTGTCCAATAATCTAAAACGTTTCTTTTCTTCCTCATCCTTTCCGACAAGGGACTCCCTTAACATGGAAAAATGTTCATTGAGGCTTTTAATTCTGTTGCTAACATGATGTACATTATTGGCTTTTCCGTCAATCATTAGCTGTAAAAAACGCAAATGGTTTTCCATACTTTGATGTAACATAAATACAGCCCTTTGATAGTTCCCCTGCTGACCAAATGTTTCAGCCCCCTGTAGGAATCCCGCTGAAATAGGCAAGAGCTTCTGGTAATATTCATCAGCTATTTCTAGAACACTTTTTAGCTCTTTCGCTTGAAGGGGTGGGTTCTTTTTGTTACCAGCCTGATGAACGGTATTTTCAGGTAGGGAGGCATAGGAATAATACAGGCTGCCCACTTTGACTTTACTGAGCATTTCAGCAATTGGCACCAGCTCAAAGGAAATATTCTTCTGATCCATTAAACATAACTCCACGATAGGCTTTAATACCTTCGGTGAAAGCCCGCTCACATGCTTGAGTGCGAGAAGCAAATGATAATGCTCCTGACCGAGAAACTGATATTTAAAAAGATAGGCACGATCGAGATCCATACGCTGAGAAAGCCGATCGATAATTAATTGGCTATTAATTTCCATACTAAATGATTTAAGATTAAAAATTTGGCACAATAAATTACTCCAACAGATCAGACTGTTACAGATCATTATTGCAAATAATCAATACTTTATTGTAAAAAAAACAGTATTACAACCAAGGAGACTAAAGAGGGGTTAACACATTACTACATATAGACGTTCGCCCCTTGGCTTTTCAGGAAATACCAGCATTTAAATCAACATGTATTCAAATCATTCATTTAGCGAAAAAGTGTTTCCCCGTCGCTGGCAATATAGACAGAGAAAACACTTTGTTTTCCCATTAAAAGAAAAACAAAATAGAATACATAAATATAGTTTATATATACAAATATATAAATAAACAAAACCAAATCAAAATATTATTTATCATTAAAGTTTTAAATAAAGGATACGGGCCTGTACATAGACACACGACCATTTATTTCCGGCTTTTACAAATTATAAATATATGCTACGAATTGTAAACAACTCACGAATCAATTATATATTTCTATTATTTTTAGGCTATTCAATTTTTAAGCATCAGAAAATACGCTATTTCTTAAATTGCATTAATTTTAACAACCATATCCATGACCAATACCAAATTATTCCTCATCTTTTGTCTTGTTTTCTTTGTTCGACCAATATATGGTCAAACTACCTGCAACTGCTCACAGGCACTTAAGCAATTAATTGTAAAAATAGAGAGCGAGTACCCTGGTTTTCCAGAAAAAACCAAGCAGAATAAGGACCTGTATCAAGCTAAAAAAAATATATTGACGAAGAAAAGCTTGCTGGTTTCAAATGAGACCTGTATGCAACTTTTGCAGGAATATCTTGACTTCTTCCACGATGAACACATTGTCTTAGCTGATCTTTCCAAAAAGAAAAATGCTCCACAAACAAGTACCGAAACCCCAAAAGCAGAACCAGAAGAGGAAATAAGTTCAAAATCGATCAGTCCCGATATATTTTATATTAAGATCTCAAGCTTCGGGTACGAAAACATAGCCCCTTTCAAAGAGCTGATCGAAAAAAACAAAGAAAAGATCGAAAGCAGTAAAGGACTTATTATAGATGTACGAAACAACGGCGGTGGAACGGACGATGTATACCAGCCGCTGTTACCTTACATCTTAACTAATCCCATCCGAATTATGAGTGTTGAGTTTTTTGCGACACAGACCTTAGTCAATGGATTGCGTGATTATGCCATCAAGAATATCAAGCGGGATTCTCTGAATGAAGTAAAAAGAATTGACGAAGATCTTCGGGAATACAGGGAAAATATCGGAAAATTTGTCCTGTATGGTGACAAGAAGGTGATCATAGATACGATTGCTATTAATAAAAAAAGTCCGCAACAGGTCATTATCCTAGCCAATAGAAATGTAGCCAGTTCAGCGGAGAATTTTTTATTCAGTTCCCGCCAGAGCAAAAAAGTAAAAATCATGGGAACCCCGAGTATGGGTGCCCTTGACTATGGCTCTATACGTGAGTTCAAATTTGGTTGCGACAACTACCAGCTCCTTTTGCCGACCTACCGATCTACCCGTTTACCACAATATCCAATTGACAATATAGGTGTACAGCCCGATATCTATCTGGATGATTCCATTACAGACTGGATCGATTTTGCGGTGCGTTACATCAATGAATAATCAATAATTGCGATAAAGTATAACGTTGGCGAGTATGAAAAATATCTTAAAAATGGGAATAATATGTGCTTTGATAGGTCTGCTCTTTTCCTGCAAAGAGCAAGTGAGTCCTTTGTCTGAAGATTACTACAAAAAGAGCGGTGCGATCTATTTTATACCGGGCGGAAACGGTTTTGAACGAGGTTCGAGAAAAATGGTTGCCGATCTGGCAAGTTTTGCTGTGATCAATGAGGTCTATGCCCGCGATAAAGATCATGTCTATTTTATGGGATGCCCGCAAGAGCTGGTCGATGTAAGGACCTTTCAACTGAAAAACAACATTCCAATCGATCAGGAGCATGTATTCAAGTTTGAAGGTTTTGCTTCGGCTACTTCAACGTGTATCCAAAATCAGCTCACCATTATCGAAAGAGCAGATCCTGCAACTTATACAACATTATATCATCAACTTCCAGCACTAGCTAAAGATAAAGCACAGTACTTTTATAGGTATCAACCGCTGAACGTCGACTATGCTTCATTCAACGTAGTTAACAGTAATTTTGTAAAAGATAAAAATCAGCTTTATGTTGTTACGGACAAAGGTATTCTTTCGCTGCACTACAAAATTGCTCGCGTTGAGGCGCTCAATGCAGCATATATCCTACTGGATGGTAAAAAGTTACTTTATTATGAACCTCATCAACATATTGGCCTGTTGGAAATCAATATTCCTTCGTCAAATAAAATCAAATTCCTTAATGAGAAAACAGTAATCATTGATCAATTGATAGTTATTTCGGGAAAGAAATTTGGATACCCTGCGGTCGATCCGGGCAGCTTTGAATTATTAGAAGGATCAAACGGAAACGCCACTTGGTCACGCGACAAAAATCATGTCTATTATAAGCAACAGATATTTTCAGAAGCAGATCCAAAGACTTTTGAGGTCCTCAAGTTTGCCGTCGCCAAGGATGCCAAACATATTTTCATTGGCAATAAAATATTCAACGGACCAGATGTAAAAAGTTTCAAAAAGGTTGATAAATCTCGGGTGAACCATGATTTCGAAGATGACCTTGGCAACAGATACTGGTATCAAACCAATAAAGGGGAGGTTATTTTGGTTCCGGTTACAAAGAAGTAATAGAAGCACCGAGGACTTTACGCCCGGCGTTAAGAAAGTATGAGTTCGTACCGTACAGATCTCCCATGTCCCAACTGTTCAACTATCCCCAGTTCCTGCAACCTTTGCAGATCCCTAGTCGCAGTAGCTTTTGAGGTCCGTGTAATAGAAATATATTTTTTTGCAGTCATCCCGCCAATAAAACCTTCAATTCCATGCTCAAATTAGGCCACTCTTTATATTGCCAGTTATACATATTGAGCCGATTTAAAAATCTAATCGGCTCAAATATAAGTAAAATTTGAGCCGATTAACCAAATTAATCGGCTCAAAGGAAAAAGCATATTCATTATTGGCCTCTCTTGACGATAATTTACAAATAAATTCCCTTCCTTTTGAATCTTCAAGATAATCACTGAAATCGGCTATTTTTCTAACGATTGTTTCCCCTACTTTAGCTTCCAAACCCAATGGTTTAGTAAGCGTATAGTTTAAATACCGGTAATCAACAAGCTGGTAACCGCAGCAATACACGGGCTACTTACAAACAACCAGGTTCAATTTATAGAAAAAAGGATGATCAAATCATTATTGCTAAGTATAACAACTATGCTATGTATCACAGCATGTGCACAGGAATCCGCCATAATCACAAAAAATGACCGGGTTAAATGGATTCCCTATCAAACCAAAAACAAGCAGTTTGTCTATGTCGACAGCGCATTCCAGAAGAAGCTATCCCAAGAGTTCCATTGGGCTCAGCCTTTCACGTCCACAGGATATGCACTGGTAGCCAATGAAAAGGATCAAACGGGGATCATTAACAGCGAAGGTGAATTTATCGAACATTATTCCGACACAGATTTACAGCTCTTAGACCTCAAGCAGCTGACTCTTCTGATGAAACGCCAGGAATACGAAAAGAAATTGCCCTTCTGGAAATGGGACTGGAATATCCTAAGCAGTTATATCAAGAAAACAGCTACTTATGTCAAGCTTGAAATACGGGTATTGGAAAGTAATCAGATTCTGCTGAAAAAAGATATTCCTTACGATGAGAACGAATATAACCTTGCAACTTACCCCTTAAACGACAAGCATCTGATCCTCAATGGGAACCTGTATCTGCTAAAAGATCAAAAACTTAAGAAAATAGAAGAACACATTGAAATGCCCTTGGAAAACGGACGTTATATTCCAGCATCAGCAAACAGTTTTACCATCCTTGATATCCGAAGCAAAAAACCGGTTTTATCCGCTTTGACAAGCATAGACAAAATAGACCTTCTTTGGAAAAATGAGGACATACAACTCGATTCTATCAATCAGGAGCGCTACAGCCCAGCAATCCCCAAACTACTAAAGGACAATAATACAGGCAGCATATATGCCTTTCCACAATACGACAAAGCTTTTCCAAAACAAATTAGACAAGCCAATGCGACACAGATTGCCTTTCTAAAAGAAATATCCTTAGTTTATTCGGTGACTAATTCGCCCTATTTTATTCTAGGCAGATTTAACTACGATCATGCCATCTGGGCTTATGATTGGTTATATATGGATAAAGATGGCAACTTATTGGACACCATCAAAGCCCCGAACTTCTATATCCTGGATCAGGTGGGTAATTTGGTCTGGCCAGACAAACACATGTTACTCACCTCGAATGCCCTGGAAAAGAATTGGAAGACCGGAAAAATAAAGTACATCGATTCATCAGAAGATCTTTATTTAATTGATGTAAAACGAGGTGATCTAGAACCTACAAAAGGCCTATGGAATTCAAGTACAAAGACTTGGGATATAAACCCCGATTTCGAACATATTGAAACCTTAGATGGTAAACGACAAATCTTTGCATTACAGGAGCATAAAGATGGTCGCTATACTTTATACAACAACAAGACAAAACAACGAATCGGCAACAAAAGCTACATGACCATCAATCCCAACGGGTGGGTACAACATAAAAATGAGCGCAATCGGGACGACGGCTATTTTATTGACATTGCTACGGGCAAGGAATATAAAGAATAAAAATATACCGCTCAATCTCAGCAATAATTCCCAAGATTAATTTATAACAGACAAAATATACTCTTTAAGATTTATTAACTTTAAAGGAATACTGAGTTATTAGCTTTGTCCAATTAAAACTGATCTTGTGAGCGAATTATTGATAGCATCATTAAAGCGAGGTGACCACTTTGCCATGGAACAGATTTTTAATCTGTACTGGGAAGCCATATTTGATGCAGCTTTTAAGAAAATAGGCGACGAAAATGTGGCTCAGGACATTACCCAGGAAATCTTCATTTCGCTGTGGGAACACCGTGAGCAGGTCATCATATCTGGTGGTCTTGCAGCCTATCTACATGGGGCTGTCAAATTCAAAGTAATCAACCATTTTCGGAATACGACAGTTAAAGATGGACATAAAGCCGAACTAGCGACTTTAATGAACCAACGATATGCGGATTCAGCGGACGACCTACTGATCCTAAAAGACGCGCAGCAAAAAGTTGAAGAAGCTTTGATGCTGCTTCCCGAACGTATGCGACTGGTCGTCACCATGAGCCGAAAGCAAGAAAAGTCTATCAAGGAAATTGCGAGCGAGCTAAATGTCTCCGGACAAACTGTCAAGAACCAAATTACCTCGGCCATGAAACTGCTCAAAAAAAGCCTCTCTTAGGCAGTTCCTCCATTTTTTTTGAGTGTTAACAATAATTTAATATACTCCTAATATTTTCGACTAGTACCATTTCCCATTTGAAGTGACATGTATTCAAATGAGGGAAGAAAAAGCAAAGCAGTTACTGCAAAAATATTTAAATGGAGAGGCTACCGCCGCCGAGATTAAGCAAGTCGAAGATTGGTACGCCCAACTGGATAACGCTGCAAAAAAAGTTCCGCAGGAACGAAAAGCTGCACTGCGCGAACAATTATTGGCCAATATTCAGTCCAGTATTTCAGAAAAGGGAAGTAAACGACCTTCCCTGCTGTATTCACCTGTATTCAAAATAGCAGCCGCTATTTTAATGATTGCTTCCATAGGACTTCTTTATTGGAAAGTAAATAATCAACCTATCACAGCATCTGCGCAGATCGTCACAACAACCCTTGCAGGGGAACATAAAAAGATTGTCTTGGCAGATGGTTCGGAAATTATCCTCGAACCATCTTCAAAAATCAGCTATCCAAGTAAATTCAAGGGCAATATCCGTGAAATAGCACTTACTGAGGGGGAAGCCTTCTTTGACATTGCCCACGACGAGAAGCATCCATTTCAGGTACAGCTTGCATCGAAGCTAGCAGTTAAAGTATTAGGAACTTCTTTTCGGATAAAAGCCTATCAGGCTTCCGATCAAGTCGAAGTCACCGTCGCTACGGGTAAGGTTGCTGTGGAGCAAAATGATAAGATCCTCGGCATATTAACCAAAAACCAAAGTCTACGCTATGATAAAGAGACCAAACAATCATCGCGCAACCTAGTAGAAAAAAATACAGCCGTAGCCATTGCGTTTGATGGAACACCACTTAAGGAGGTGGTAAAAAGACTGGAATATGTCTACAACATCGAAATTATCTTAAAAGACACTTCACTTTCGCCTTTAAAAACAACAGCCACATTCAATAGCACACAAAATCCGGCAGAAATACTGGATATCATCTGCAGCCTACATCACCTCAAGTACAGTACGATTGAAAAGGATAAAATATTTAAAGTCCACAAATAATGTCTAAAAATTTACCTAAAACATCTTAGTCACCATGCGTAATTCATTACCTAATCATTACAAAAAAATGAAAACACCTGCATTCAAAAGAGAATTCTCTTTTTATCGGATCATGAAGTATCCCTGCATCGCATTTTCGATTACTTCGGTATTCTGCAGTTCGTTGATGGCCTCCCCAAGCATGGCCCAACGTCTGGACAAAAGCAGTGTAAACATCAAAATAAGCAAGGGCGAGAAACTCGATGTGATTCTACACAAAATCGAGAGTCTTTCAGGCCTTCATTTTGTTTATAATCCCGATCTATTGCAAGAACGTAACACGGTCTTAAGCGGCAATTTTAAAACTGAACCAGTTCGCTCTCTTTTGAATAAGCTTGGAATCAATGCGGTGGAAAAAGAGGACTATGTGATCTTGAACACACAAGCAAACATGAAGGCAAATCGTATCGTGACAGGTTTTGTACGGGACACATTGGGAACTGCAATCGCAGGTGTTTCTGTAAAAGTAGTTGGTACGCAGGTTGGAACGACAACAGATACAAAAGGAGCCTTCCGAATCGAGGCAGGACCGCAAGCTGTACTTTCTTTTTCGATGGTCGGATTCCATTCCAAGGAAGTCGCAGTTGGCGAAAATGAAGTTATTAATGTAACGCTAAGCGAAGAACGTTCGACCCTATCCGAAGTTGTTGTTGTTGGTTATGGAACGCAGAAAAAAGAGACATTAACGGGTGCTGTAAGCTTGGTTTCACTTGACAAATTATCGTCTAGGTCTGTCAACAGCGTTGGCGAAGTATTGGCCGGAAAATCGCCAGGTGTTATTGTCACAAACGAAGGTGGTGACCCAACTGCTTCACCCCGTATCAATATCCGCGGTGCTGGTGGTATAAATGGTGAAAGTGTACTCTATGTTATTGATGGTTCCATTTTCCTAGGCACGCCACAATTAAATCCCAACGACATTGAGTCTATTTCTGTATTAAAGGATGCTTCTGCAGCAATCTATGGTGCCAGAGCTTCTGGTGGTGTGGTGTTGATCACCACTAAAAAAGGAAAAAAAGGGCAGATGCAAATTAGCGTTGATGCCAAGTTAGGCCAACAAAGCGCTTGGCGAAAATTACAGCCGCTAAATGCCGAACAACGTGCCGAAGTCGCTGCAACAGCTGCAAAAAATGGTGGAACGACCATCCTACCTGCTTTTGATCCGACCAAATACCCGGAGGGTCTAGTGACCAAAACAAACTGGATGGATGAAGTTTTTAGAAATGCAGCACTACAGGATTACAATGCTGCAATTAATGGTGGTAGCGAAAAATCTAGTTTTTACCTCAGTTTCAATTACCGCAACGCCGAAGGTATTGTCCTAAATACGAAAACCAAGCGTTATAACTTTCGTATAAATTCAGAACATCAACTTACCCCCTGGTTGAAAGTTGGTGAAAACTTATCCTACAGCAGTACCAATGGAAATGGTGCCAATACGAGCAGCGATTATACAGGAGCGCTATTATCTGCCATCTATTATCCAACCAATGGAACCCCTTACAATGCTGATGGCAGCTTTGCCGGTCTACCAGGGCCATTCCCGGGCGATTACGGTGATATCATTAACCCTGTTGCCGAACTGATGCGCATCGACATCAACAATCCGGTCAATGTCCTTGTTGTCAATCCTTATGCGAGCATCCAATTGGCAAAAGGCTTAACATTCAGATCCAACTTAAGTATTACTAAATCAAACGCTAGATATAAAAGTTTTACACCACGACGTCCGGAAATAGGCAAACCCGTTTTGAGCAATAGTCTGGTTGAACGAGCTGATGATGCAAACGATATCCTTGCAGAACAAGTTTTAAATTACAAAACTTCTTTCGACAAGCATCAACTTGACCTAACCGGTGGTTATACCTTTCAAAAGACAAAAAACACCTATCTATATACTTCCGGAGCAGGTTTTGACGATGAGTCCAAACAATACCGTTATTTAACAAATGCCAATACCATTCAACCTTCAGAAAGTGGCTACGCTTCAACAGCAATATCTTCGCTATTCTTACGAGCAAATTACAGTTACAATGATAAGTATTTACTATCGTTGATTGGTAGACGCGATGGGTCATCCATGTTGACAAAGGAAAATAGATTTAAAAACTACGCTTCTGCATCAGCAGGATGGGTAATCAGCAAAGAAGAGTTTTTAAAATCAGTAACCTGGTTAGATCAATTAAAATTACGCGGTAGCTATGGTATTTTAGGTAATCTCGGTAGTTTGTCAGCTGCAGCTGTCAACCCGCTACTAGCATCGACACAAAGTTATTTCGGTCAAACACCGACCTTACAAAAAGGATACGTACAAACGATTCTGGCCAACAAGAACCTCACTTGGGCTGAAAGTAAACAGACTAATATAGGTTTAGATTTGGGAATTTTCAACCATTTTAACTTAGTCGCCGATTATTTTATTAAGGAAACAAATAAAATGATCTTAACCCGTTCACTACCAGGCACAGCAGGCTTAAATAGTCAAACGATCAACGCGGGTTTAGTTAAAGACAGGGGTATCGAGCTAGGATTGACCTATAATAGTTCAAGAAATTCCGACTTTACATATTCCATCAATGCAACCTTAACCAAATTAAACAACAAGGTTGAAGAATTAGCACCGGGCTTGAACACCATTGCTGTGGGTACTAATTTCAGAAATGAATTGGCTCCGCTCTCTATTACCGTCGGTCAACCGCTCTACAGCTACTATGTGCTCAAAACAGATGGTATCTTCCAGAGTCAGGCCGAAGCTGATAATTACAAAAACGCCAATGGACAAAAAATTCAGCCGAATGCAAAAGCAGGAGATTTCAAATTTGTAGACATCGATGGCAATGGTTCAATCGGACCTGAAGATCGTTATTTTGCGGGCAGTGCATACCCGGATTTCTCCTATGGATTGAGCTTTAATGCGAATTATAAGGATTTTGATTTCAATATTTTTGCTCAGGGCGTTCAAGGCAACAAGCTTTTCAACGCTATCAAAAGAACAACGTATAGTGCAAGTGGCCCTTCTTACAATAAGTTAACGGGTATTTTGGACGCCTGGTCTCCAGAAAATCCAAATGGTAAAGTGCCAATCATTTCCACCTCGGATGCGAACGGAAACTTCAATGCATCCGATTTTTACATTGAAAACGGTTCTTACCTCCGCATTCGTAACGTTACATTAGGCTACACTTTACCAAAATCAATTGCAAGCAAATTTAAGACGGGTAACGTACGCATTTATGCAACAGCCAATAATCTGTTCACCATTACAAAATATACAGGTTTTGACCCAGAAATTGGGATGGATAACAATGGTCTTGATGTCGGCCGTTATCCACAAGCCCGAAGCTTTATTGTCGGTTTAAATGTCAATTTCTAATCTTAAAACAATGCAGATGAGTTATACTTATCAGCCCTAAAAAATAAAAAAAAATGAAAACGAATATAAAATACCTTGCAATAGCTGCACTAGCATTTTTTGCATCGTGCAACAAACAGTTAGATATAACGCCAGAGGGCTCCCCGTCTGCACAGAATTTCTGGAAAACGGAACAAGATGCGATCAAAGCAGAAGCTGGTATGTATGAAAAGTACAACGAAGAGGATTATTATGGCCGTGGAATGTTCTGGTTTATTAATGCCAGTGACGACATGGTGACCGGACGTAACAAACCCGAAGCGGACAATATCAAAAATTTCAACCGCAATTACATCGGTGGCGGTTATACAGAATCGCAATGGAGCATGCGTTATGCGATTATAAAAAGGGCCAACGATATTATTATCAATGTTCCCAATATCTCCATGGATGAAGCTCGAAAAAAACAAATCATTGGTGACGCCTATTTCAATGCAGGCCTGGTTTATTTTCAGCTGGCAGCAAACTATGGTAACGACAAGGCAGGTGTGCCTATTGTTACGCCTGAAACAGATGCTTCCGTTCCGGTAGCCAGAGCAAACAACGTTAACGAAAACTACGATTACATCATTTCACTGCTATTAAAAGCGGCCGACAACCTTCCTTATTTTTCTGAGATGAAGGATACCGATTATGGTAAAGCCCACAAAACAGCTGCATGGGCCTATTTATCAAAAGTATATCTGTACAAAAAAGATTATACCAATGCAGCGAAGTACGCGGATATGGTGATCAGTTCAGGCAAACATGAATTATTGATCAACTTTGTGGATGTGTTTAAAGCCGCCAACAACTGGTCCAAAGAATATATCTGGTCGGTGGTCTGTACGCCAAATGGTGGTGGTACTGGCTGGGGCAGCAAACTTCCAGGTGTAATGTTGACCAACAAAGCTTGGGGAATTTACAACGGCTGGGGTTACTATCTGCCGACAAAAGAACTTTACGATTCTTTTGAAACAGGTGACTTGCGTCGTGAAGCAACAATCTTGAAACCAGGAGACAAATTCCAGTTTTTTGGCGCAGAACGTACATTTACTAAAGACGGTGGCGCGACTTCGAACTATCAGTTCAAAAAATATATGGAACCATTTTCATATGCCAACCCTATTCCAACACATGTCAATCCAAATGGTGACAACGGCACTACAGACCTCAATGTACCCTTGATGCGTTATGCCGAAGTATTATTGATTAAAGCTGAGGCGGCCATTAATTTAAATGGCGCTGGTGCTGGTGATACCGAATTAAATAAAATTAGAAAAAGAGCTGGTTTAATCGCAAAAAGCGGAATGACCCTTGCTGACCTAAAACGTGAGCGCCGCAATGAACTTGCTGGTGAATGGGCAGACCGTCACCGCGATTTGGTCAGATGGGGCGATGCGCAAGCTACCTATGCCAAACCGCTACACGATTTTGATGGTGCTGTAATTTGGCCGGCTAGAAATTTCAATCCGCAAGTACATGATGTCTGGGCAGTTCCACAACGCGAGATCGACAACAGTTCCGGTGTCATTAAACAAAATGCAGGATGGTAAAAAACACTAAATTAATGTGGCTGCTATTTGCCAGCCTAAGCATTCAGTCAGTTTCTGCACAACAGAAACTGACTGCCAATGCAGGTCATAGCCACAATGATTACAAACAACAAATCCCGCTGTTGGAGGCTTACTATGCTGGAATGGGCTCTATCGAAGCGGACGTCTTCTACCGCAATGGGGAGCTCTACGTTGCTCATGAAAGCAGCGAAATCAAACCAGGGAAGACATTAAAAAAACTTTACATCGACCCCTTAGTTGCTTTCTTTAAGGAGAACGGCAATAAACCTTATGCCAAACCTGAGCAAACCTTGCAGCTTGTGATTGATATTAAGGAAAATTACGAACAGGTATTGTCTAAATTGTTAGCCGATTTGAAGGGCAACGAATCTGTATTCGACCAGCAGAAAAATCCTTCCGCCATTAAAATTGTCGTCAGCGGTGAAATCCCACCGCCCGAAAAGTTCGACAATTATCCATCGATGATTTATTTTGATGGTAGGCCGGAAAAAGACTATACGCCGGCACAGCTCAAACATATTGGGATTATTAGTCAGGATATTAAGCAGTATTCTGTCTGGAATGGCAAAGGAACTCCCACTCCGCCCGACCTTGAAAAGATGAAATCTGTAATAGACAAAGCGCATAAATTAGGTAAACCCTTTCGTTTTTGGGCTACGAAAGATAGTCCCAATAGTTGGAAAGAGCTTGGTCACATGGGGGTAGACTGGATCAATACAGACCACCCTACTGCACTTAAGAATTTCTATTTAAATAACGCTAAAGTCGAATACGCAAATCCAAAGGCCTACATTCCCTATCAGCCAACCTATAAAAATGATGGTGCAACGAGCAAGGTCAAGAATGTTATTTTACTCATTGGTGATGGAATGGGCTTAGCCCAAATACAAGCAGGTTTAAGTGCCAATTTTGGTCAGTCCAATATCATCAATATGAAACATATTGGTCTTTCGCGCACCGAAGCATCCAACTCGGATTTTACAGACTCCGCTGCGGGCGGGACAGCTTTGGCTACTGGACATAAAACCAATAACCGTTACATTGGCGTGGATGCAGACGGTAAATTGTTGAGCGCTATTCCTGATACACTTGCTCAACACGGGATCAAAAGCGGTATAATCAGTGCGGGAGATATTACAGATGCCACCCCGGCTGCATTTTACGCACATCAGATCGATCGGACCATGTCACAGGAAATTGCGGCAGATTTCAAAAATAGTCATGTGGATATTCTCGTTGGATCCCGTCGCGAAAGCTTCCTCAACAACAAGGATAACACGCTGATGAAGCAACTGACGGCAAAAGGTTATCAGCTTCAGCAAAATTTAGGTGATTTTGAAAAAGCGACATCAGGCAAACAGCTCGTTCTCCTGGCGGATTCTGCGACACGAAGAATACTCGATGGACGGGGAGAAATGCTAAAAACTTCCCTCTCAAAAACGATTGAGCTTTTGTCTAAAAATAAAAATGGCTTCTTTATCATGGCCGAGGGTGCACAAATCGACTATGGAGCCCATGCCAACGATCTTCCCTATGTTGTTACTGAGCAACATGACTTTGATCGGCTTGTCGGGGAAGCCCTAAAATTTGCGGACCAAGATGGTGAAACACTAGTCATTGTCACTGCAGATCACGAAACTGGTGGACTGTCCCTATTGGATGCCAATTATAAAAAGGGAACTGTTAGGGGCAATTTCAGTAGCGATGACCATACCAATATTATGGTACCTGTCTTTGCTTATGGACCGGGTGCGCAAAATTTTATGGGCATCTACAACAATACAGCAGTTTTTAAAAAGATTATCCAGGCCTTTAACTTGAAATAATCGCGTTAAAGCTTCATACTAAACAAAGACCCTTCGTTTAAATACGAGGGGTTTTCTCTTTTTTACAGACGACATTTTATCCTTCACAGCCACTTCAAAACCCAATTTAAGGATCGATATTCGATTTTTTGCCTATCTTGTAAGTCAAAAAACAGAACAACCTTTATGATACCATCAATCAAGCGATTACTGATTCTGTCATTATTGCTATTCAGTATTTCGGCCAAACTATTTGCACAAACTTCTGAAAAAGCCTCATGGTTTAAAGATGCCCGCTTTGGCATGTTCATTCATTGGGGACTATACAGTGCTGCTGAAGGCATGTGGAAGGGTGAACCCTTACGTTATATGAATAACTATGCCGAGTGGTTAAGATATCGCAACCGCGTCTCCAAAGAAGAATACGGTACCTTGGCAAAACGTTTCGACTGGAGTAAAATAGATCCTGAGCAATGGGTTCTTCTAGCAAAAGAAGCTGGGATGAAATACATTATCATCACCGCCAAACATCACGATGGTGTTGCTCTTTGGGACACAAAAGTTGGTCATTATAGCCTTCCACAATTGAGTGATTCCAATCGGGATGTCATCAAAGATATTGCAGTAGCCTGTAGAAAGCACGGCATGAAATTGGGTTTTTATTATTCACATTGGATTGACTGGGAACATCCATACGGCTGGAACCATCAACAGGAGCTGTCGGGACATGTTACCGATGCCCAATACAATCAATATTGGCAGGAAAAAGTTATCCCTCAACTTCGCGAACTGATGACCAACTATGGCGACATTGCATTGATATGGTTCGACATGTGGATCCCTTATCAAAAGTCGATCATCAAAAAAGAACAATTACTACAGGTTGTCAAATTGATCCGTGAACTACAGCCTAATTGCCTGATTAATTCACGCCTAGGCCTTCCTACGGATGCAGAGAATGTGGATTTCGAGACATTAGGTGACAACCAATTTGGCAGCAATTATATTAACCATCCCTGGGAAACCCCTGGGACGATTGCCCATTCTTGGGGTTACAATGGTCAGGAAAATGAATGGAAGTCAACCAGTCAAATTTTCCAGTCCTTAATCTCCAATGTAAATCTCAACGGCGGATTCACCTTAAATATCGGGCCACGTGCCAATGGAATGGTGCCCTACGAAAGTGTCAGTCGTCTGCACGAAGTCGGAAATTGGCTAAACACATACGGAGAAGGCATCTACGGCAGCACCGGCCTTGATCTAAACAACAACCAGTTCGATTGGGGTTACCTGACAACCAAAAAAGAAGGGCAAAAAACAGTCGTGTATGCACACGTCTTTAATTGGCCCTTAGACCATACACTTCGGATTACAGGAATCAAATCGACACCAGAACAGGTTTCCCTGATGAAGGGAAGTGTATCAACGGCACTAAAATTTGATCAGAGTCTCAGTTTAATCCATATCCAATTGCCTGACGCGCAGCCGGATCATTATGTTTCGGAAGTTAAATTAACCTTTAATGGGCCGGTGGAACTAGACAAAAATACGGTCTCAGAATCAACCTTTGGTGGCTTTTCATTGAAATCAACCAATAGCCTCAACCAAGGACTCAAAATTGTACGCTATAATGGAAAAAATCCAACGCATGCGATCCTGACGGGGGATACTAAGATCGATTGGGAGGTAACCATCCCTGAAGCGGGCATCTACTCACTCGATTTTTCAGCACATAATCCCAATAAAGAAAACAGTGTTTTTGAAGTCAGTACGACCAATCAGCGGTTGGAAGGGAGTTTTGCTTCGACCAACAAAATGGTGGTCGAGCCCAATGAAAACAACTATACAGAAGAATTTGTCGAAAACCGCATCGGCAAATTTAAATTCGATAAGCCCGGAAAGTATATCATAACCTTTAATAGTAAACAAGTACAACCACTTTGGTTCAACTGGATGTGGCTAGAAAAAATTAAGAATTAGACAGAAGGTCTTAGGCACAGAAGAGGTAAAATACTAGCAGGTATATTGNNCAATATACCTGCTAGTATTTTATATAAAAAGTTACATATTTTAATATTTATTTATTATTTTGGGGTAAAAGTTACCAATTTTGCAAATAAGTACTCAATGAGTTGCTTATACTTTTAAATGAGAAAATTAACCCTAAATATGGTTGAATAATGCATCAGCAGCGGGACTCTTTATCTATGCTTTTTGATCAAACTGTAAATACAAGGTTGGAGGGAACAATCACGACCACAGATGATGGCACTATTCTACTATTCAACAAAAGGGCTCAAGAACTTTTAGACCTCGATAGTACGGCAGATAGCTACAAAATACAGGAATTAATAACGTTTTACACAGCAGATGATCTTTCGGTATTGTCGCCTACAGAAACGCCATTTTTTACAGCTCTTTCCAAAAACCAAGACCAAAATGAAATTATCCTAGGAAGAAAAAAGGATCAAGAGTTTAAATGGTATCAATTCGATGTTCATGTTATGATAGAAGACAATAAAAAAGGTCTTTTAATTTCATTTATGGATGTATCGAAATTGGTCAATAAAAACCGCGTCCTGGAAGATAAACAACACCAACTTCAATTGCTTGTTGCCTCATTGAATGATCTCGTATTTGAAGTAACCGATGCTGGTGTATTTAAAAACTACTGGACCAACAATCCAGATCTCTTGTTCTACAGTCCCGAAGAATTTCTAAACAAGAGTCTCACAGAACTCTTTCCGCCGGATCTTGCTGTACCCACTGTCCAATTGATACAAAATTCATTAAAATTGGACCGCGAACTTAAGATGGATTTTCAATCCAATTTAAACGAGCACAAGGACAAATGGTATCGTTTACAGATTAAACCTATACATAGGGCTCAGAACCGGGTAGCCCTGGTTATTTCCGACATTACAAAACAAGTCGAGTCCAATGAAAAAAGTAAATTCAATGAACACAAGTTTAATCAAGCATTTTATTTATCAGGTCTGGGAATTTCATTGACAAGTCTCGAAGGCTACTCCATAGAATCCAATAATATGTTAACCAAAATTCTTGGTTATTCTCATGAAGAAATGTCGAAAACCAAGTTTACTGATAGAACGCACCCCGACGATATAAACAAAGATGTTGAACTTAGAGAAAAACTTGTCAGGGGTGAAATCGACGCATTTACGCTTCAAAAACGCTATATACATAAATTAGGACATTTTGTATGGTGTTCTGTAACGGTTGCGGCAGTTTTTGATAATACCAATACCGCACAATTTCTCATCGTCCAGGTGCAGGATATTTCCGAATCAAAAAAGAATATCGAAATCCTAAAACGGCAAAAAATTGAATCGGATTTAGTCAAAATAGATCTTGAAACTAAAATACGGCAACTGGAAGAATTTGCGAACATACTTGCTCATGATCTAAAAGGCCCACTCAGCAATATACAGATGCTTATTGCTGAAATTAAGTTAACACATGATGAAAAAATAAAGGCTGATTTTGTGAACCTGCTGCATACGAGCAGTGACGATCTGACTGAAACGTTACATAATTTGGACGGAATACTTGATATTAAATCAAACAATTCACTGATTTATGAACAATGTAATTTTTTAGATATATTCAAAAAAGTGCAGCAGCAATTTACGGAAGAAATACAGCAAAAAAATGCAACTATTTCCATCGAATTCAATGTAAAAGACATCTATTATCCTAAGATTTATCTGGAAAGTATTTTCAGCAACCTCATCAGTAATGCGCTCCGATTTACAGCGACAGACCGAGCCCCTAAGATCGAAATACATACACATCAGGAACAAGAAGGAACGTTATTAACGGTTAGAGACAACGGGCTGGGCATTAACCTGCCAAAATACAAATCGGAGCTGTTTATGTTCAAAAAGGTTTTTCACCGTGGATTTGAGAGTAAAGGTGTCGGATTGTTTCTCATTAGATATCAGATCGAATCATTGGGTGGAAAAATCGATGTACAAAGTAAAATCGATTCGGGTAGCACCTTTTATGTCAAATTTTTAGAAAAAGCATATACAGATCCGCTGATACAGCTATAATAAAAAAATCAGCGTTCAATCCTGAAGCAGAAAATAACTGCTACAATCCTGGACAGCGTGATCTCATAAATAAAAGAGTGAAAGAAAAACTGCGCTGTCAATCAAAACCAAGATGAGGGTTATTGACACGATGAAAACAATTATTAATCAAAAAGACCATGACTCCTGAAACCAAAAGAACGATCATTCTCATTGATGATAATGCCATTTTACGGACTATTTTCGCCCATATGCTACAGGGATTTACCGAATATGAAATTGACTTTCATTCTTTCAAAAATGCACTGGATGCATTGGATTATTTGGAGAACAATGACATCAGCCAGTCGTTGATGCCAGCAATACTCTTTGTGGATATCAATATGCCATTTATGACTGGTTGGGAGTTAATGGATGTACTTGAAAACCGGACCGATTTCATCAAGCAAACCAAGATTTTTATCGTCAGTTCCTCCACGAGCAAAAACGATCAGGAGCAACTGGCAAATTACCCTTTTATAAGCGGTTTCATTCTGAAACCTTTTGGAAAAGAATCCATTTATGAGATTTTGAAAAAACCCGATTAAAAAAACGGTCCCCCAACTTTTCTGCCTAAGTATTGGGGGACCGTTTATGTTGACAAATTCGTGTTGTGCGCAGCGGATAACCACTGTTGTTATTCTTTTTGGATTAAATCGCCTGACACTTGTCTGCCAACCAATTCTTTTCCTCAGCAGTAAGATGAGTCGATAATTGATCAAACACCCACTGATTATAGTTATTCAACCAAGCAATGTGTTTTTTATCCAATAGGGATTTTTCGATTAAATCGGTTGCGATATAACATATTGTTAGTGTCTCAAAATCCAGAAAGTCTCCAAATTCAGAAGAACCTGCCTTACGGGTAAACACAAGATTTTCAATGCGGATACCATGTTTGCCTACGCGATACAATCCGGGTTCTATCGATGTAATCATCCCTGGTTCAACAGCAACATCTATTGCAGCTGCATTGAACACTTGCGGACCTTCGTGTACGTTTAGGAAGAAACCGACGCCATGTCCTGTACCATGTCCATAATTGCGCAATGTTTCCCACAATGGACGACGCGTAATGGCATCGATCTGATAGCCGCGCGTTCCAGTAGGGAAAATGGCCTGAGAGCCTTCTATTGTTCCCTTGAGTACAAGCGTATAATCCTCTTTTTCCTCCTGCGTAAGACCACCAAGCGTTACCACCCTTGTAATATCCGTTGTACCAGTAGTATATTGTCCGCCAGAATCGACCAATAGTAAACCTTTAGGTTGTAATATATAGTTCGATTTTTCATTGGCTGAATAATGCGGTAGGGCACCGTGATCCAAGTATCCCGCAATTGTCGTGAATGAGACGTCGACAAAACCCTCTTGACTTTCGCGAAATCCACGTAATTTCTCCGCAATTGATAATTCAGAAAGCTCACCAGAGGAGACATTCTCTTCCAACCATTTGAAGAAACGCGTCAACGCTATACCATCTTTTACAAACGTATGGCGGTTATTTTCAACTTCAACCTTGTTCTTAATCGCTTTCAAACTTGTTGAAGGGTTTATTTTCTCAACAATCTTAACCTGTTTAGGTATGCTATCGTAAACAGCAAAACAGGTACGTTTAGGATCAATTAAAATTGAAGTAACATCCAATGTAGGAATCGTTTTAAAAATATCTTCATAAGCCGAAACACCCACTCCATAGCCTTTAAGTTCTTCAGTCGCCTGAGTTGTCAGCTTCGAAGGTTCGATATAAAGCGTTGCATTTTCTGGGGTAATCAATACAAATCCCAAAACAACAGGGTTACATGGTACATCTTGACCACGGATGTTTAATAACCAGGCCAAGTCATCCAAAGATGAGATCAGATGAGCTTCCGTTCTATTCTTTTTCATCTCCGCACGAACAGCTTCAATTTTAGAAACCGTTGACTGTCCCGTAATATTTTCGTCCAGCAGGTAGGCCTGTGCCTTAGGCAGCGCTGGTCGTCCTTCCCATAATGAAGATAACAGGTCAACATGACCATCTACTTTGATCTCCAAAGGCTCCAAAGTATGCTGAACAGATTGAGCCACCAATAAAGAAGCGAGATTGCCGTCAAAAGCAACTTTAGCACCAGCGCCCAACTGTTCGCCCAACCAATCTGCATACTCCGCTGCACCTTGCACTTTCAATTTCACCAATTCAAAGCCTGTTCCCGCCAATTGCTCTGCTGCTTGGACAAAATAACGAGAATCGGTCCAAAGGCCGGCAAAATCCTGTGTGATTGCCAACGTCCCTGCTGATCCGGTAAAACCAGACGCCCAGGCAATACATTTATAACGTTCCGGTAGATATTCACTAATATGAGGATCTGAAGATGGAATGATATATCCATCGATTCCCTGAACCTTCATCGCCTCACGAATGGCAGCTAATTTTTCGATATGCTTCATGTCGTCTATACAATTTTATGCAAGTTAGGATTTTTTAGGGTCGAATGCCTAACTTTAAGCCAAATAAAACAAACGAACTACAGCGAACGCTTTTCCCTAAAATTGGCAGCGTTCCAGGAATTACAATACGTCCAATGGAATATCCATGATTTCCAAACACGAATAAAAATAACCGTGCCAACAAGCTCATCGAAGATAAGCTGGATATACCATAGGACTATAAAAACATGATATATGAACCAATTTGTGCTAAGTGCCATTGCTTTTTCTGCCTACACGTTAACGACCGTTGCTACGCCAGTATATGCACAGGATCTTCGTAGTAAAATTCAGGATGCATTCACGCAATTTCAAAATCAGGAAAACCTCAGAAATGGTTTGAGCTCATTGACTGTTTTCGACGCAAAAACAGGCCAGACTGTATTCGCAGCAAATGAGAACGTCGGATTGGCGACCGCCTCCACCATGAAGGTCATCACCTCGGCTACGGCCCTGGACTTCCTGGGCAAGAATTTTCAGTTCAAAACAACCCTGTATTATACAGGTGAAATCGACGAGAACGGAGTGTTAAACGGAAATATTATTGTGACAGGTACGGGGGATCCTACCCTCGGCAGCGCCCGCTACCCGGAGACTCAAGCAACAACGATACTGAACAAGTGGCTTACAGCAGTCCAGAATGCCGGTATTAAAAGTATAAATGGCGCAATCATCGCCGATGACCGGCTTTACAATGGCAACCAGCTTCCAGGGGGCTGGATCTGGACCGACATGGGCAATTACTATGGTGCTGGAATTTCTTCCCTCAATTGGTGTGAAAATGCCTTTGGCATAAATTTTCTGCCAAGCACTAAAGTCGGAACTAAAGCTGAGATCGCCAATTACACAACGCCAGTTCCGTATCTGGAAATCATCAATGAAACAACCACGGGTAAATCGGGAAGCGGAGACAATGTGTACGCCTATGCCGCTCCCTATTCGACCAAGATATTTGTGCGCGGCACCTATGGACAGGACCTCAAGAAAACTATCGAGCTCTCTTCGCCAGACCCGGCCTATGATCTCGCTTATCAATTAAATGAAGTACTAAGTAACAACGGTATTCCCGCCAGCGAACTACCAGCTACCGGAACCAAGATGGATTCAGTTGATATTTCAAAAAAACAGACCCTCGATATCCATTTATCTCCAACCTTAGACAAAATTGTCTACTGGTTTAACCAAAAGAGCATCAACCTTTACGGAGAGGCCTTGTTGAAAGCGATTGCTTATACAACAGCTGGTAAAACGGGCACCGACGATGGCGCGTATTATGTACAAAAATATTGGAATGCCAAATTAGGCATAAAATCCAGTGAACTCAATAGTATGGACGGTTCGGGACTCTCGCCTCAAAATCGAGTGACGACATCAGCGATGAATAAGATTATGCAGTATGCACAAAAACAGAGTTGGTATCCTGCCTTCTACGAAAGTCTTCCCACCTATAACAATATGAAGATGAAAAGTGGAACAATTGGCGGCGTACTTGGTTATACAGGTGTGCATACCAATAAAACAGGGCAGTCGTTTACTTATACTTTACTGGTCAACAACTATGCAGGATCGGCGTCCAGCATGCGTCAGCAAATGTTTAAACTATTGGATGTCCTGAAGTAACATATTATTGTCTAATTATAATAAGATATTGGCAAATATTTCCAATTATCAAAAAGAATGATAGATTTGTAGCCTTAAATTAATAAAATCGTAATGAGTAACACTAATCGTAAACAGGCAGCATTAAACTACCACGCAATGGGTAGACCTGGTAAAATAGCTGTTGTTCCGACCAAACCAACAAATTCGCAAAGAGACTTATCATTAGCATATTCTCCAGGTGTAGCGGAGCCATGTTTGGCTATTGCTGAGAACAAAGAAGATGCTTATAAATATACTGCAAAAGGAAACCTTGTTGCTGTGATCAGTAATGGTACAGCAGTTTTGGGCTTAGGCGATATCGGCGCCCAAGCTGGTAAACCAGTTATGGAAGGTAAAGGTTTATTATTCAAAATTTTTGCCGACATTGATGTATTTGACATCGAAGTGGACACCAAAAATGTCGATGAGTTCGTCAATATCGTTAAAGCATTGGAGCCTACTTTTGGAGGTATCAACCTGGAAGATATCAAAGCACCGGAATGTTTTGAAATCGAACGCCGTCTAAAAGAAGAAATGAACATCCCTGTGATGCACGATGACCAACATGGTACTGCAATCATTTCAGGTGCAGCATTGATCAATGCCTGTGAAATTATTGGTAAAGATATTTCAAAAGTAAAAATCGTCGTCAATGGCGCCGGAGCAGCTGCAATGTCATGTACAGCAATGTATATTTCAGTAGGTGCTAGCAAAGAAAATATTGTGATGCTGGATAGCAAAGGTGTAATCCGTACCGATAGAGAAAATCTAGACAGTATGAAAGCACAATATGCAACAGATCGCGATATTCGCACACTGGCAGACGCTGTAAAAGATTCAGATGTATTTATCGGTCTCTCGGCAGCAGACGTCATGTCGGCAGAGATGTTGTTATCAATGGCTCCGAACCCAATTGTATTGGCGATGGCAAATCCAAATCCTGAGATTGCTTACGATTTGGCGATGGCAACACGTAACGATATTATCATGGGTACAGGTCGTTCAGATTATCCTAACCAAGTAAACAATGTATTGGGTTTCCCCTATATCTTCCGTGGTGCTTTGGACGTACGTGCAACAGCAATTAACGAAGAAATGAAAATTGCTGCAGTGCGTGCAATTGCAGACTTGGCGAAACAACCTGTTCCAGAAGAAGTAAATCAAGCCTATAATACCAGCAATTTAAAATTCTCGGAAGAATATATCATTCCAAAACCTACCGATCCGCGTTTGATCACTGAAGTTTCTATGGCTGTTGCAAAAGCGGCCATCGCATCAGGTGTAGCACAGACCGTAATCGAAGACTGGGATCAATACAGCGATTCCCTACGTAAACGTCTTGGTAAAGATGATGCGATTATGCGCAATTTGACCATGGCTGCTAAAAGAGATCCTAAACGTGTTGTTTTTGCAGAAGCAGACAATTACAAAACGTTACGTGCGGCACAGATTGTTAAAGAAGAAGGCATTGCGATTCCAATTCTTTTGGGTAGAAGAGATAAAATCGAACGTCTAATCAAAGAATATGCTTTTGAACTGGATGGCCTTGAAATTATCGACCCAGTTGCTGAAGTTGATAACGAAACGGAGCGCTCGAAGAAATTTATTGAGCATCTATATGTCAAAAGACAACGTCGTGGTATTTCGAAATACGACGCCCGTAAGTTGATGTACGACCGTAACTATTTTGGTGCCTCTTTAGTGGAATTTGGCGAAGCTGATACCCTAATTTCCGGTATGACCAAAAATTATGCAAATACAATCCGTCCGGCATTACATGTAATCGGTGCTAAACCAGGCAGCCGTGTCGCAGGTATGTATATGATGTTAACTAAAAAAGGACCAATCTTCATGGGGGATACAACCGTAAATGAAGACCCTACAGCACAAGAATTAGCAGACATTACGCTGTTACTGGATAAAGCGGTGAGACGTATGAACATTCAGCCACGTATTGCATTACTATCCTACTCTAATTTTGGTTCAAGTGAGGGAAAAACGCCAACAAAAGTGAGAGCAGCAGCGCAGATCCTACACGATCAACATCCAGAGATTATTGCTGATGGTGATTTACAAGCAAATTTCGCCTTGAACAGCGAAATGTTGACAGCAAACTTCCCGTTCAGCTGCTTAAATGGAAAATCGGCGAATACACTCGTATTTCCTAATTTGGAGTCCGGAAATATCGCTTATAAATTATTGCAAGAAGTTGGTGAAGCTGAGGCAGTAGGTCCAATCCTTTTGGGTATGAACAAACCTATTCACGTATTGCAATTGGATAGCTCTGTGCGCGAAATCGTCAATATGGTTACCATTGCTGTAGTTGATGTACAAGCACATCTTAAAAATTTATAGAATAGCTTAAAATCTTCCTATATTCGTATACTATGTACGAATATTTCAATGGAAAATTAGCATATAAAGCCCCCACTCATGTTGTTATCGATGTGAGTGGGATTGGTTATTATGTCCACATCTCGCTCTATACCTTCTCCCAAATCAAGGATCAGGAAAACTGTAAACTATTTATTTCACTTCAAGTTCGGGAAGACTCACACACGCTTTATGGCTTTGCAACTGAAGGCGAGAAAAAATTATTCGAAAATTTGATCTCTGTTTCTGGTATTGGCCCCAATACAGGCCGTATGATCCTATCGTCAAACACACCCGATGAGATCCAGTCTGCCATCGTCAATGGCCAGGTTGCCCTCATTCAAAAGATTAAAGGAATTGGTCCTAAAACAGCACAACGTCTTATACTGGAACTTCAGGATAAATTAAAAAAACAGGGCTTCGAAGCTTTGGCATCACCGATCCAATCCCAATCAGTTCCGGACGAAGCATTGTCAGCACTAGTGATGCTCGGATTCAACAAAGTCGCGGCAGAGAAGGTGTTAAATACCATTTTAAAGACCGAAAGCAATCTTTCCGTGGAGGATATGATCAAATTAGCATTGAAACGACTTTAATGCATAAACATTTGCTGAACATATCCGATATTAATCATTAGATGACAGATACGTGCTGTTCATGCTGTAGCGTAAAAGATATAAAGGAACCTTCGGGTTCCTTTGTCATTTCCCGAACCTCAGTTTTGCAATACTTCGCGCCCTATTAACAGTGCTTCAAATTTGAAACATCAAAAAGATATTGTTATAAATAATAAGGAGCTGATAGGGACTTTATAGGGACCTCATTCGGACCTTATTCGGATAAAGCCCTATCAGCTCCGTTGAATGTACCTATAAACTAAGCATTAAAAACGGATCAAAAATGACATCATTCAGAAGAAGTTATAAGGTCGTTATCTTCCCTTCACGTGATCGAAATAATCTGTACAACGAAAGAAGGTTTAGTGATAAAGCATCAGCTCACAGGAGATACGAACATTTAAAAAGGCATAAATTTTTTTACCTAAATTTGGATACTATTCCCCGAAGTAAAATATCCCCTTTAACAGACTAAACAAACGATTGATCTAACCCAAACACGTTATTATCCAAACTACTTCTAAGTGCCCAAAAATACGTTCAACAGTGTTTTCATACCCTATTTGTTACATTTCCTCTTTGCTAAAACGTATTTATTCACCTATTTTTAGAACTTCTTATTTCAGTTATAATCTCACGCATGAAGAAACTATTTTCACTTGCGCTGGCTCTAAGTATAGGAGCAGCAGTATTTGCGCAAGAAAAGAAAGATGCTACCTTGAACATTGTGCCCTTACCGCAACAGGTTCAAATTAAAAATGGTACATTTAAAATCAACGCTAACACCAAAATCGCCTTTGATAGCGAAGAGGACAAAAAAGTTGCAACGCTGTTTCAGGATTTCCTAAAAAGCAACTACAGTCTCAATTTATCCCTAGTGAAATCAGCGAGCAGCAATACGATCTATTTCTCCTCCAAAAACGCAAAATCCACTAATGCTGAAGCGTATGAACTTAACATAAGTTCAGACCGCGCAACTATTAGCGGAAAAGCTGCCGGTCTATTTTATGGTATGCAATCGTTGATCCAGTTGCTACCTGTGGATAAAAAGGCCAGCATAGAAATTCAACAAGCTTCAATCCAGGATGAACCTCGCTTTGCTTACCGTGGATTACATCTCGATGTTGGCCGTCATTTCTTTCCAGTAGAGTTTGTAAAAAAATACATTGATATTCTGGCGTCTTACAAATTGAATACGTTTCATTGGCATTTGACAGACGACCAAGGCTGGCGTATCGAAATCAAATCACATCCAAAATTGACTCAGATTGGCGGTTACCGCAAGCAAACACTACTGGGTAACTACAAGACAGATGGTGATTATGATAACACACCTTATGGCGGTTTCTATACCCAAGACCAAATCAAAGAAGTGGTTGCTTATGCTAAAGCTAAATATGTAACGGTTATACCCGAAATCGAAATGCCTGGGCATGCGTTAGCAGCACTTTCGGCTTATCCAGAATTGGGCTGTGGTGATAAGCCAGGACCTTACACGGCTGCGCAGACTTGGGGGGTCTTTGACGATGTTTTCTGTGCTGGAAAAGAAGAAACATTCAAGTTGTTGGAAGATGTCATTGATGAAGTCATTCCCCTATTCCCGAGTGAATATATCCACATCGGCGGTGATGAATGTCCAAAAACAAAATGGAAAACATGTCCATTTTGTCAAAAAAGAATCAAAGATAACAACCTCAAAGATGAACACGAGTTACAGAGCTATTTTATCCAACGTATGGAAAAATATATCAATAGCAAAGGTAAACGTATCATTGGATGGGATGAGATCTTGGAGGGTGGTTTAGCGCCTAATGCGACTGTCATGAGCTGGAGAGGCGATCAAGGTGCGATTGATGCAGCCAATCAAGGTCACGATGTGATCATAACGGCAAACAGCTATGGTCTATATTTTGATCACAAACAAGGTCCTGATCAAAACAGAGAACCTTTAAGTATCGGCGGACTTTCCACATTGAGCAAAGTATATTCGTCAGACCCAATGCCTAGCAAAATTGCTGAAAACAACAAGAAACACGTTCTAGGTGTACAAGCAAATATTTGGACAGAGTATATTGGATCATCCAATAAAGTCGAATTTACAGTGTTACCGCGCGTTATAGCGCTTTCTGAAATTGCCTGGACACAGCCAGAGAAAAAGAATTGGAAAAATTTCTCAGAACAGCGTGCAGCAAATCAGCTGGCTAAACTTGACCAAACCAATACATTCTATCGTGTACCGGAAGTATATGGCATAACAGATACCACCGTATATGCTTCGGAATATACGATCAGAGGCTTGAAACCATCTGTTGAAGGGGCCAAAATTTATTACACATTGGACAACTACGATCCTTCAGAATTGGATTTAGAATATACAGGTCCAGTGAAAATTACGGTTCCTAATAGTAAGGAACGTGTTTTCAAAGCCGTTGTTGTAACGCCTTCCGGCAAAAGAAGCAACTACATTCGGGTGAATATTATCAACACCAAGAAATAATAACATTTGCCTGATAAGAAAGCGCTAATATTCTGTTAACTTTGAACAGCGTATTAGCGCTTTTTCATTTCATGCAGGTTGGAACTCAATATGCCGTGAAGCTTTCCGGACAGGCAAAACATGCTTGGCAATTGTAATCCTGATAGCAAATGCATGATTATTTTTTTTACATAGATTTTTATGGCAGAGGATTTACAAATAGCTAAAGGTAGCAAAGAAGAACAATATCAAAATTTACTTCCTCAAATTGAGGGACTTTTGCAAGGCGAGCCGAATCAAATTGCCAATTTGGCTAACATCGCTGCTGCACTGAAAGAACAATTCAATTTTTTCTGGGTTGGTTTCTATCTTGTTGATGGAGACGAGCTCGTGTTAGGCCCTTTTCAGGGACCCGTTGCATGCACGCGTATCAAGAAAGGTCGTGGTGTATGCGGGGGTGCTTGGGCACAGGAAAAAACATTGATTGTTCCTGATGTGGAGCAATTTCCGGGACACATTGCCTGTAGTTCGCTCTCGCGGTCCGAAATCGTGCTACCCGTTTTTAAACAGGGACAGATTATCGGTGTGCTGGACGTTGACAGTAGTGAATTAAATAGTTTTGATGAAGTCGATGAGAAATACCTTACGCAGGTATTACAGCTTTTAGACGGCGAATAAGTAAGCTCCACAAAAAAGAGTGAAATAGCGTTAGTATCGGCCTAGATTTGAAAAACGAACCGTATACTTACGCTATTTTTTTACATTTCAAGCTATCGACACCTGTTAATAAAAAAAACATCCGATCGATACCTAAAAACCAAATCCTACCTGTAAAGTAAAACGGTGCAGATCATATTTTTTATCCATTTGTGTTGTTCCATACCCTATGCTAGTGTCTGGCAAACTTGCTGAGGGTCGCGTATAAGTATCCTTTCGGCTATAGTGCTGATACCGATATCCTGTTGCCAAAGACCAATATTTCGCTGAATTCTTAAATTTAAAGCGCCAACCCAGCTGTGGATTTACCAACGAGCCACCCTGATATTCATATTTTAAATTGCTCTCGACTAGATTTTTATTCAAGAAAGCAAAACTATAGCCTAAATCCAATCCTGCAAAAAAACTACGTTTTCTGTCAGGGAATTCCACATAATTTACTTTGGCTGAGAGTGGTAAAAACCATTTTGATCCTTCATTGTTTACAGGATACCTATCCACCCCTGTATTTAAACCCAGAGCGATATTTTCATGGAGCTGCACCCCATGCAATGTATGTAAGCCAAATCCAGATTCCAGAAAAGCAGGGCCATAAGTAATAACCGAAAATTCATTATGATTTGTATATTTTTTTGTTTGGGCATCAACAGTTAAATACCCGAGAAGAGCCAAAATGGCAATCGAAAGTCTTTTCATATCAGAATAATGAAGCTCTTGAAATAGTGTCTTAATTGGGTCTAATAACAGGAATAATGCTCAATTCCTTCAATTTGGCCTTATTGCTATAATCATATTGATGTACACCTTTTTCTCCAACAATAATTAGCGATTTTGGTCCAGCGATAACATCCATACTCATCAGGTTTTTGTGAGTTTCTAAAAGCTTATTACCTATTTGACTAACATCACTGGCATCGAATGACTTCAACCCAAATTTTCCATCACAGATATACAGCGTGTGGTCCGATAGCGCCAGTCCGTAAGGATTCTCCAAAGTGAAGCTATGTTTCAGCATCGGTTTCGTCAGATCTTGGATATCGATAACTTCCAACAAATTTTGCTGCCCCCCACATACCACGCCTGCACGTAAGGTTACAAAGGCATATTTCTCATTGACAACGACAGGATCACAGGCACGAATATGTGTATAACGCGACAGCTCTACGGGAGCTGATGCCGTCGTGATATCATAAATCACCATACCTGTATTGGAGCCGATAAACAGGTTGTTTTTAAAGGGAAAAATTGTTTCGATGCCAGGACCTATTTTGATATCCTTTACATAGGCAGGTTTACTCGCATTCTGCACGTCAAAAAGGTGCAACGTCGTTTGGTCCACGGCATATAGATGTTTATTGGCAATGGTAAATCGCGCCATGGATCCGCCCTGTCCCGAGCCCGAATTGGTCTCGTTATAGAGAGGTTCTTTTCGGTCATAAGGTGAATATTTATCTTTTTGGCTATAGCTTACCAGGCTATCTCGGTATCCTGTAATGATGCGATCGGCAGTATTATTCAAGTAATCCATTTGAAGCAACATCTTAAACACATCCTTATTTCGTGTCAATAATTTTGGAGATGCAGGATTTTCGAGATCGAAGGTCAACAGATCTGTAAAACTATCCGCATACAGCTTTCCATCTAGAACCGCAAGATCCACATTGCCGGGAATACTTAAGAATGCCATCGCCACGGGTTTTGACGGATCAACATTATTAAAGATATGAACTCCTTTCCGTGGCTCATTTATAAACAAGTAATCTTGATAAATATAAATCTTTCCGGTTTGAACAATTGTCGTAGGGCTGCTTACGGGATTAGCTTTAGCTCGTATACTTTCCATTGTTTCGAATATGGGCACGCTAGCTAGATACATTCCTTTACTTTCGATTTTATCACAGCTCGAAAGCGCTATACAGCCTAATAGGATAAGCCAAATTCTTTTCATAAAATATAACTATAAGGTCAATTAAATTTATAATTACCATAGTTAACGATATAATTATGAATTCGCTACAAATGACTTTACTTTTTATGCCCCTAAGTTAGTCCGCACTTCCTACCCGATATTTTATACATGAAATTCCCAGACTTTCACCAGTTTGTCATCGCTGACGCTAAAGAAATATTGACCATTTTCGGACCATGCTCCCGCATTTACAGATAAATGATGGCCATCTTGCATCTTCTCGCGGCTCATATTTTTCAATAGTGCAAAATCGGCTGTGGACCAAAATTTCAACGATTTGTCGCGACTGACAGTAACAAAAATTGGTGCTTCAGGATGGGGATATATTCCATATACGGTAAACAGATGCGGTACAAACGAAAAATTAGTTGTCAATTGATTGGGGTCTGAAATCACCAATTGCGCATCCCGTCCACCGCTTAGCAATTTATTATGGATAAATGCCAGCGACGTAGCGGGCATACTATGCAATTTTGAATCCGCAATAATATGAAAATCAGCACTGTCCAAGGTATAAACTTTGCCATCTTTATCCCCTAATGCTATTCTTCCAAGTCCTTCATCAATTGCAATTGCGCGAATTGTTGTTGGGGATATTCGCTTCTCATAAATACATTTATAAGTTGTCAGATCAATAACGTACAATGTTCCCTCTTCACCTACTGCCAGAAGCTCATTTTTCCAGGACATATAAGCCAATGCAAAAATAGCTTTGCTGCTTAGCTGTATACTTGCTACAAGCTTTTGCTCTTCGACATCTACAAAAAGCAGTTTACCCTCACGCAAGGCTATGGCCAGAATCGGCGTCCCCGGGATCAACCGTAAAGCATAAACCGATGAACTTACCGCACAGAGAATACGCTTAAATGCATTTTGCTCAATATCCCATTCGACAACGCCCTTATCGTTACCTGCCGTAAAAAAAGTATGTGCATAGTAGCCCTTCTCTACACAAAAAATAGGGTTTTGATGCCCTGGTAACGTCGATTTTAATGTAATATCCATAGTAATTCGCTAAAACGCCTTCTCTATTCGGAGCACCTGTTTTAAGCCTATTTTTTATGTTATAGGACCGAATTCTCCGCTGACTGAGCTGTGATCCAGTAAAGATCAATACAGCAATACGCATTGTTAGTCGGTAGAAACAAGAAGTGCAGTATATCCACAAATATACTGCACTTCTTAGATTATTTTGTCATCTTAGCTTAAAGCCTTCTTTCCGCTTCAGATTTTGTTCAACGCTGATGCCGTCGTCCAAATACCTATTGATGTCTGCTCTCGAGGTTTTTCGCAATTGTTTCCAAAGAAAATCCTTTCTCACGCAACAATACGATCAAATGAAACAATAAGTCTGAAGTTTCATTAATAAAATCAGTATCCGTTTCGGTCAATGCTGCAATGACTGTTTCTACGGCTTCCTCGCCAACCTTTTGCGCAATCTTATTGATACCGCGAGAACGCAGACGATTGACATAAGATTCGTCAGAAGGATGTTCATAGCGATGGTTGACAATACGCTCTAGCTCCAACAGAAAGTTTTGGTTGAAGTCTGTATTAAAACAACTTCTGCTTCCTGTATGACAGGTAGGTCCCATTGGTTCTGCTTTGATCAAAACAGTATCCTTATCGCAATCAACATGGATGCTTTTTACATTCAAAAAGTTTCCACTTTCCTCTCCTTTTGTCCAGAGGCGATTTTTGCTTCGGGAGAAAAACGTAACGCGTTTCTCTGCTTGTGTCTTCTCCCAAGCTTCCTCGTTCATATAGCCTAACATCAACACTTCCAATGTTTGGAAGTCCTGCACAATCACTGGAACAAGGCCGTCACTTTTTGCAAAATCTAACATGATTTTAGTATTTCAATTTTAATTATTTTCGAAGAGCCATGAGCCCAGTTTAATTTCTCAGGATTTCTTTCAGCAAGTTTATAACTTCCACCCCTTTGATTATCGATCTTTACTCCGCTATCCTATCTTACGACAATACCATTTTGGCGTAAGGTAGCTTTAAGATCGGGGATCAATATTTCACCATAATGGAAGACCGATGCCGCCAGGGCAGCATCCACGTTAGCTTGTTGAAAAACATCGACAAAATGCTGTTGATTACCGGCACCGCCAGAAGCAATCAGTGGAATATGAATCTGGTCGTTTATTGTTTTTAAAAAACCATTGTCAAAGCCATTTTTTGTTCCATCATGATCCATTGACGTCAACAGGATCTCTCCTGCTCCACGTTCTTGCGCTTCAAGGATCCAATCCGCTGTGTCCAATTCCGTCTTAATGCGTCCGCCGCTCAGATGCACAAAATTCTGACCTTCGATCGACCGGGTATCCACAGCAACCACAACAAATTGTGCACCAAAAGCTGCAGCCATCTGGTTGATAAGAGCAGGATTGCGTACCGCAGCGGAATTGATGGATATTTTGTCCGCACCTGCATTCAACAAGATATCAGCATCTCTGATTTCATTGATACCACCGCCGATTGTAAAGGGAATATTCACTTGACGTGCGACTGCTTTGACCAGATCAATTGTCGTTTTACGCCCCTCATGCGTTGCTGTAATATCTAGGAAAACGAGTTCATCAGCCCCTTGTTGAGAATATTCATAGGCCAATTCAACAGGATCACCTGCATCGCGCAGATCCACAAAATTGACTCCTTTTACCGTCCGCCCATCTTTGACATCCAAACAGGGAATTATACGTTTTGCCAGCATTTTAAAATCTGATTAACGATTTTAAATTCCAATCTTTGATTTCATCGATCGAGATTCTATTTTCATAGATTGCTTTACCAACGACAACAGATTCTACACTGCCCAATTCCTGAAGTTTCTGAATATCGTCCATTGAACTGATCCCGCCAGAAGCTATTAACTTGATAATCGGAGAATGGCTCAACAACTTTTGGTAGAGTTCAACGCCTGCACCGCCCAATTTTCCATCTTTACTAATATCGGTACATAAGAACCTAAAGAATCCTAAAACCAAGCATTTATCAATATATTCGATCAATTTGATTGGCGAACTTTCCAACCAACCCGAGTATTTGATTACCTCATCCAAAACGTCGATTGCAATAACGATGTGGTCGGCATATTTTACTTTACCTTCGTTCAACGTAGCCAGCTCCTCCAAGAATGAAGGATTGGTGATTGCCTGTGTTCCGACAATAACGCGATAAATCCCTGCATCAACCAATTCCTTAACCTTTTCGATACTTCTTACACCACCGCCATACTGAATTTTCATATCTGTCTTTTGGATGATATCAAATAAATAGGCCTGATTGCTGAAGTCTCCTTTTGCACCATTTAAATCAATGATATGGACGAGTTCCGTACCATTTGCACGGTAGGTTTCGATTTGCTCTTCTAAACTAATCGCATACGTTGTAACGTCATTGTAGTTACCCTCTCTCAAGCGGACAACTTTTTTGTCCAAGACATCTATTGCTGGAATGATATACATAGTCGAATATTTTTAATCAATTTGAATAGTTGAAAAATTGAGCAGCAGCTGCTCTCCTGCTTTTCCAGATTTCTCTGGATGAAATTGTACGCCAAAGAAATTGTCTTTGGAAATTGCAGCCGAAAAAGGCTGTCCATAGACACATTTCGCCGCGGTATATGTCGCATCGAATTCGATAAAGTACGAGTGGACAAAATAAAAATAAGTCTGGTCTTCAATATGTGCAAATAAAGGACTGTTTGCTGGCACGGAAACACTATTCCAGCCCATATGTGGTACTTTACCCGACTTTTCGGCATCAAAATGTAAGGTCTTCAAAGGAAATAGCTTTAACATTTCGGCATTTCCTTCTTCTGAAAAAGCCGTCAGTAATTGCATACCAACACAAATACCCAATACAGGCTTTTTTAGCTTTTTGATATAGGGCACCAATCCCGATTCCTGTAGTTTGTCCATCGCGGCTCCAGCGTGGCCCACTCCAGGAATGATGATACGATCGTATTGATCGATCTCATCGGCAGTATTGACCATACCATAGGTAAGCCCAACACGATCCAGTGCCGCTGTCAAGGAGAAAATATTCCCCGCACCGTAATTAATAATTCCTATCATCTTACAATACTCCTTTTGTACTTGGCAATTGCATATGGTCGGCATCGCGTCTTACCGCTTTCTTGATAGATTTAGCAAAAGCTTTGAAAATCGCTTCAATCTTATGGTGCTCATTGTCACCTTCAGCTTTAATGTTTAAATTCGATCGTGAAGCATCTGAAAACGACTTAAAGAAGTGGAAAAACATTTCCGTAGGCATATCGCCGATCTTCTCCCGCTTAAATGCCGCATCCCACACTATCCAGTTGCGACCACCAAAATCCAATGCAACCTGAGCCAAACAATCATCCATCGGCAACGTATAGGAGTAGCGCTCAATTCCACGTTTATCCCCTAAAACCTTCAAAAAGATCTCGCCCAGCGCAATACCCGTATCTTCGATGGTATGATGTTCGTCGATATGAAGATCCCCTTTCGCCTTAATGGTCAAATCAAGTGCTCCATGTCTAGCCAATTGATCCAGCATATGGTCGAAAAACGGTAACCCCGTTTCGATGTCTGACTTACCCGAACCATCCAGATTCAACTGAATAAAAATATCCGTTTCATTGGTTTTACGATGATGTTCGGCAGTGCGCGTACCCAATTTAAGGAATTCATACACCGTCTTCCAATCCGTTGTCTCTAAAGCTATAACAGTTGAATCTATCGCAAGGTTTTCCAAAGCACCTAATTGATCGTTTGCACGCAGCCAAATTGCCTTTGCACCGAGGTTTTGTGCCAATTTAACATCGTTCACACGATCGCCAATGACGAAGGATTGGCTCAAATCGTATTTCGACGCATCAAAATAGGCTCCAAGCATACCAACTCCCGGTTTTCGGGTTTCCGCATTCTCGTGTGGAAAGGTTTTATCAATATGTTCCTCGGCAAACACTACGCCTTCTCCTGCAAACGTATCAATCACAAAATGATGGACTGGCCAGAAATTCTCTTCCGGATGGGAAGACGTTCCTAAACCATCTTGGTTGGAAACCAAGATCAATTCGAAATCCAGCTCCTTTGCGATACGTGGTAGATACTGCAAAGCACCAGGATAGAATTTTAATTTGGCAAAAGAATCGATTTGTTCGTCTTCAGGTTCCAAAATCAATGTTCCATCGCGGTCTATAAACAGTACACGTTTTAAGTTATCAGGCATAGTATTATTTATTGATTTGATTAAGTTTTTCTAACAATGTTTTATTTTCAGCCGGTGTACCGACCGTGATCCGTAGACAGCCTTCACACAGTTCGACTTTGGATCTATCTCTAACGATAATTCCATATTGAACGAGATAATCGTAAACTTCACGTGGCTGCTCCATCTTCACCAAAATAAAGTTGGCATCAGAAGGTGTAATATGCTGCACATAATCCAGTTCAAGCAATCCACGCACTAGTTGCTCACGTTCTGCTACTGTCTCCTTGATCCAGTCATTGACTTGATCAACCTGATCTAAGGCTTCCAATACAATATCTTGTGTCGCTTGATTAATGTTGTATGGTGGTTTTATTTTATTGTAAACAGCGATAATCTCCTTACTGGCAAAAGCCATACCCAAGCGTAAGGCCGCAAGCCCCCAGGCTTTGGATAAGGTCTGCAATACCACTAGATTGGGGTATTCAGCCAGTTCTTGCGTAAATGACTTGACAGCAGAAAAATTAATATAGGCCTCATCCACTACCACAAGCCCCTGGAAATTATTCAGGATTGCTTCAATATCCTGACGACGGATTGAGTTTCCGGTTGGATTATTCGGAGAACAGATAAAAATCAGTTTAGTATGTGCGTCTATTGCATTGGCAATACCATCCAAATCCAGCTGGTAATCAGCAGTAAGGTTTACCTTTTTGAAAGCAACATCATTGATGTTCGCCGAGACTTCATACATCCCGTAGGTTGGCGGAACTAATATGACATTGTCAACACCAGGGGTACAAAATGCACGGTATAAAATATCAATAGCTTCATCACTTCCATTTCCCAAAAAGATATTCTCTGATGGTACACCTTTTATTTTAGAAAGTTTTGCTTTAACTTGATGTTGGAGAGGGTCTGGATATCGGTTGTAATCATGGTTTAAGGGGGATCCAAAAGGATTTTCATTGGCATCAATTAATATGGATGCCTCCCCTTTAAATTCATCTCTTGCGGATGAATAAGGTACGAGCTTCTTAATATTTTCCCGTAGTAGGTTGTTTAAGTTGAATGGATTATCCATTATAAAAAAATTAGAGCCGTAAACTTAGATAAATTGTTCATCATATGCAATATAATAAGCAATTATTCATAGGTGTTAACCCGTTTATCGTTGGGATATCAGCGAAAATTCAAAAAAATTAAACGGAAAACCACCGACCTTCCACAGAGAGTTCCGTATTTGGGAATACAGTTCTCGCTTCTTCCAATAGGGGATTTAAATCTCTGTACCGCGCTGAATAATGACCCAATAGCAACTTCTTTGCATGAGTTTCCTGGGCGATCTCTCCAGCCTCCAACGCAGTGGTGTGAAATGTCTCTTTTGCGCGGTCGACCATATCGTGCAAGAATGTGGACTCATGATACATCAGATTAGCCTTTTGCACATAAGGCAGGTATTCTGCCGTCCGTACGGTATCCGAACAATACACATAACTGCGCGATAAGGGAGCGGGAAGGCTCAGGTCATCTGCAGTATATACTTTACCACTTTCATCGACGTATTCAAATCCTTTTTTGATCATCGGAAAATAAGCGGTGGGTATATTCAGTTCCTGTACGACATCGCCAAGCAATGTTCGTGCACGGGGACCCTCATCAAAACGAAAGCCTGTACAGGCAATACGATGCTTTAATGGAAAAGTGCTTACTTTTAATGTTCTGTTTTCAAAAATGACCCCCGGCTGTTCGGGTGAAATCGGATGAAAAACAAGATTATAGCGTAAAATAGTCTCGGAATGCAAAAATTGCACGTCTAAAATTTCCTTTAACGCAGGTGGCCCATACAAATGGAGATCACTTTTTCGGCCGACAAGGTGCATCGATGAAAGCAGCCCCACCAAACCCAAATAATGATCCCCATGCAGATGGCTAATAAATATATGTCCTAAACGATTGCTTTTGATGCCGTATCGGCTAAGTTGCATTTGTGTACCTTCTCCACAGTCGATCAAAAACAATTGCTCATTAAAGTTCAACACTTGGCTAGTCGGATGACGATCAAACATCGGTGTGGCCGAGCTATTTCCTAATATCAGAACTTCAAACTTCATATTAATCCTCGATTGCCCCGCGATACTCAGATTCCAATTCGTGTGCAAAGATTAAATCTTCCGCCACCTTTAAAGATGGTGCTATTTTAAGCGATTTATCCAAATGCGACACACGAACCATATCCATTAACGTTGGACAAAGATTAACCAAAATAAATATGCCCCCAACAGACTGACATAAACGATGGGCAAGCACACCTAAACGGATACCGACCTCGTCCGTTTGCTTAACGTGGATCATATCCAAAACGATATTCCGTTGTCCAATCGTATTCCGCAACAAAAACTCCCCTTTGAGTTTAGCGGCATTATCCGCGTCAATCACATCGACATGAGGTTCTATGACAATATAGCGATCGTGCTTATCAATGGTATACTTCATTAGTCTATCTCCTTTGTTTGAGGATACAATGTACTAATAATTTAGCGTTTTCAAGGCCTTTGCCACATTTCTTTCCACACGTTCCAGTACGTTTTCCTGATCTGGATACACAAACTTCTCTCCGACGATATGCTCGTAAAGCTCAATATAACGTTCAGAAATGGAAGCGACAATCTCATCCGTCATCTCCGGAACAACCTGACCGTCTTTCCCTTGGAAGCCGTTTTCAATTAACCATTTGCGAACAAACTCCTTCGACAATTGCTTTTGTGCCTCCCCTTTTTCCTGACGTTCCGCATAACCTTCCGCATAAAAATAACGGGAAGAATCTGGTGTATGAATTTCGTCGATCAGCACAATTTTCCCATCTTTTTTTCCAAACTCATATTTTGTATCCACCAAAATAAGCCCTCTTTGCGCGGCAATTTCGGTACCCCTTTGAAACAACGCTTTGGTATATTGCTCCAATTGAACATAGTCTTCTTCGCTTACGATGCCTTTTTTCAAGATATCGACACGTGAAATATCCTCATCATGTCCAACAGCAGCCTTTGTTGTCGGTGTAATAATTGGCTCAGGTAATTTGTCATTTTCTTTCAGTCCTTCTGGCAATGCCTCACCACATACTTCCCGTTTACCCGCAGCATATTCGCGCCAAGCGTGTCCTGACAAGTAGCCCCGAATAACCATTTCCACTTTAAACGGCTCGCATAGCTGACCGATAGTTACACTGGGGTCCGGAACAGACACGACCCAATTTGGAATAATATCAGCCGTAGCCTTTAAAAATTTGGCTGCAATTTGATTCAACACCTGTCCTTTATAAGGAATAGGACGTGGAAGTACCACATCAAATGCCGAAATACGATCTGAGGCAACCATCGCCAAATACGTATCGGCAATCGTATACACGTCACGTACTTTTCCCCGGTAAAAAGCAGTCTGGTTTTCGAAATTGAAATTTGTTTCTTTTATAGCATTCATGTTCAACGTAAAATTCAAATGTAAGTAATTGTTCATTTATGACTGCGTTCAACGGCATTCATAAATGCAGCGCATTTATTTAAGAGCTCACTGTACTCGATTTGCCTTTTAATAAGGCTATTTGAACTATATCAGTCGGCACCTTTTGTACCCATGCCAAACTGGGATATCCCAAATCATACGTTTGCAGCATAGACCGATTAAATATCGCCATACGCTTCGAGGATGCGGCGAACCAATTTATGGCGAACCACATCTCCACCGCTGAGGTGGATAATGTCTATTCCTTCGATATTCTCCAATAGGCGAATTGAAGTAGACAATCCAGATTGATTTTTTTTCGGTAAATCTACCTGTGTCATATCACCGGTAACGATAAATTTTGCCGTTGGCCCCATACGTGTCAAAAACATCTTCAGCTGCATATCCGTTGCATTCTGAGCTTCGTCCAGAATCACAAAGCAGTTGTCCAATGTTCGTCCACGCATAAACGCTAGAGGTGCAACTTCAATGGTCCGATTTTCCAGGTAACCTTTTAGCTTTTCTGCTGGAATCATATCGTCCAATGCATCGTAGAGCGGTCTCAAATAGGGGTCTACCTTCTCCTTTAAGTCGCCCGGTAAAAACCCGAGATTTTCGCCGGCCTCGACGGCTGGTCTCGTTAGAATGATCCTTTTGATTTCTTTATTTCGAAGTGCCCGAACAGCTAATGCAACCGCCGTATAGGTCTTTCCTGTACCCGCCGGTCCGATAGCAAATAAGATGTCATTTTTCGAAATACTATCCACCATCTTCCGTTGGTTGGCCGTACGTGCACGTACAATAAGGCCATTAGGTCCATACACGATCGGTTCGGATCCAAAGGCTGCATGTTTGGCCGCAAGTTCTTTTTCCTGCTGAACAGCAGAACCTGCACTTGCTCCAAGGAGATTTTCAAAATCCAATAAAGTAATGTTGTTAAATTTCTCCAGATGAGCCATGACTTCCTTAAACGATTGCTCAAACAGGTCTAATTCCTTCGCGTCTCCCAACACCTTCATTTCACTTCCGCGAGCTACAATCCGCAGTTTTGGGAATTGCTTCTTCAAATAATCGAAGTGCTCATTGTCTGCTCCCCATAATATGGGCAAATTCAGACCATCTAATGCAATTAGTAATTCGTTCAAATTTTATCCTATTTAGAATTAATTAGATTGTAGCCATTACACAATATCGTTCCTGTATAATACTATTCAAAATTAACGTATTCTAACGAAACAACCAAGAAGATACGGCGTACAAACGACGATGATTTATAAGCTTATGGAGACAGCCGACAAAGGGGCACAAAGATTTCGTTATGCATAAAATCTTCGCTATGTTTGTGTATATCAATCGAAAAAAGACAGATTCAAAATAAGTTATCCAATTAACTTTATAAATCATCTGATAAATAGTAATTTTGTCCACTATTTAGATAAATTTAAGGGTATATTTAAGGGAATTCGACAGCAATTCGATCTAGGATTTAGATTATAATGGCAGTAATTACATTAACAACAGACTTAGGACACAAAGATTTTTATCAAGCCGCGTTAAAGGGTAGTCTTTTATCGCAATTGTCCGGTGCCAATATTGTTGATATTACCCACGAAATTCCAGCATTCAATATCCCTCGAGCGGCCTTTGTGTTAGGCAACGCTTATCATTATTTCCCTAAAGGAACCGTACATATTATCGGCATTAACACCCTGTTTCATGAAGAGTCGAAATATATCGGCATGAAATACAACGATCATTATTTCGTCGGAGCCGACAACGGTATTTTCAGCTTATTGTTGAATGGCAACGAACCACAGGAACTCTATGAGCTCAACTTAATGCAAGACCTTCGGTATCTACACTTTCCGCTCGCAGATATTCTTTCTAAATCCGCCTGTCATATTGCTAAGGGGGGCAAACTGAAAGAAATCGGTACTTCAATGCAACAGCTCATCGAAAAAGTAACTTTGCAGCCCATCTTTGATAAAGACATGATCCGAGGCAACGTCATTTATGTTGATGCATTCGGCAACGCCATTACCAATATCTCGAAAGATCTATTCAATAAAGTTCAGAAAGGACGTCATTTTGTCCTCTATTTTAAACGTAATGAAACCATTACCAATCTTTCCTGGCATTACAATGAAGTGGGAGAAGGAGAGAAACTTTGTTTATTCGGTATTTCCAACTACCTTGAAATCGCCATCAATAAAGGTAATGCCAGCCAGCTACTCGGACTTCATGATGACGATTCCAATGTTATTCGTATAGAATTTAAAGATTAATTTCATAAATTCATTTGTCGTGCTTTCGCTCCATTTTTTTATCCTTGGTCAAACTGACCACAAGGCTAAAATTGTAGTTGTAGCTTCGTGGCAAAATAAAATTTTACCATCAACGTTAGTTTAAACTAGACATTTGATTAAATAGATCGTCCAAATACATGATGAAATTCTTAAAATTCCTACTTCCAATCGCCGTTCTATTTTGCTTCTTTGGACAGGCCAAGTCGCAAAACAACCCAGACTCCAGCTCTTTTGAGGTCCAACGAAGCCGTGTAAATGACCTACTCGATGCCCGTCAACAGAAATTCGGCGCCTATGACACGAGCCTCACTCAAAAAACAGGGCTTTTTGGCCTTTTCAAATCAAAAGGTGACATGCAAAAGAGCATTGATATCCTTAAAGATATTGTTATCACCGACAATAACATTTTCTTAGAGACTCAAAAACTATTGAAAATCAAAGATTTTGAGAAAGATAAATTCCAACAATTGGCAACAGATTACGACAAGCAGGTATCAGCCTATATCGGCACCATAAGTAAGCTTCAAAAAGAGAACGAGAAACTGCGGGCACAGATTGACAAAACATCAGGCAACGGAGGTATAGGCAATATCCTGCTCTATATCGCTTTACTTGTTATCGCCGTATTAGGATATTTATTGTATAAATTTAACGCGCAACTAACAGCTTCGAAACAACAAAATTTAGGATAAAGCAGCAGCAACAAGCATTTGCACAAGTACAAGCCACTTAAAACAGCCGTTTTAAATCAGAAAAAGTACGGTTTAGTTCAAAAAATTGACTAAAGTATGATAGCAAAATATTTTTAATCTCTTTACATTTGTCCTCGCAACAAAATTTGAAGTAGCGGATATGGCAAGAGGATTCAACAGCGGTAACAAACAAGAAGAAGATCTACCAAAACCAAAATTGAATAAAGAGCTCCTATTGAGAGCATCTAAATTGATGACCTATTTAAAACCTTATCGTTTTAAATTTGGGGTCGGCATGTTTTTCTTGGTATTATCCAGTTTGGCCATGCTCGCCTTTCCGGCTTTGCTTGGCGCCATGATTGATGCCGCGCAAGGCAAGCAAACTTATCCATGGCTTGCACCACATGTTTATTATATTGGTGGAATTGCCTTTATTATTCTGTCTTTTCTGTCAGTCGTTTCTTTTTTTCGTATCCGAATTTTTGTTGAGATTGCCGAACGTACGCTATCCGCATTACGCAAGGATACTTATCTTAAGCTGATTTCTTTGCCAATTGAATTTTTCGCCAATCGTCGTGTTGGGGAATTAAACAGCCGCCTGTCTGCTGACCTTTCACAGATCCAGGATACGTTAACAACAACTTTGGCTGAAATCTTAAGACAGTTGATTAGTCTTTGTTTCGGTGTGTTCCTTTTGGTTTGGGTATCGCCCAAACTTGCCCTCATGAACCTTTGTATTTTACCGATTATCGTTGTAGCTGCTATTATTTTCGGAAAATTCATCCGCGAATTGTCCAGACAGGCCCAGGATAAAATGGCCGAGTCAAATAGTATCGTTCAAGAAACATTATTGGGGATAAGCAACGTAAAAGCCTTTGTGAATGAGTACTTCGAGTTTAATCGCTACAGCAATCAAATGGATTCAGTGGTAAAGTTGGCAGTCAAAGGAGCTACTTTCCGTGGTGCATTTGCCTCTTTTATTATTTTCTGTATTTTCGGTGCGGTGATTGCTGTCATCTGGTACGGCGCAGCATTGGTTTCTATCCATGAAATGACTGTAGGCGACCTGACTACTTATATCTTGTATTCGATGTTTGTTGCAGGCTCCATGGGCAGTTTCCCCGAACTCTATGCCAATATCCAACGCTCTTTGGGTGCAAGTGAGCGGATCTTGGAAATTTTAGATGAGCCCCAAGAACACCTCAATGTAAAACCAACTTGCAAGGAAGTGCACAAGACCATGACCGGAAAACTAAGCTTCAACCATGTTTCCTTTGCCTATCCAAGCCGCCCCGATATTGAAATTCTGAAAGACATCAACTTTACAGCCAATGCTGGCGATAAAATAGCCATCGTTGGACCGAGTGGAACCGGAAAATCAACAATAGCTTCATTGATTCTTCAATTCTACACAGCCAATAAAGGGGAAGTATATTACGATGACAAACCGGCATCCGATTTTGAACTTTGCGATATCCGCAACCAGGTCGCTATCGTGCCGCAAGATGTTTTGCTGTTTGGCGGAACAATACGTGAAAATATAGCCTATGGTAAGCTCGATGCCACGGAAGATGAAATAATAGCGGCTGCAAAACGTGCCAACGCACATCAATTTATATTAAATTTCCCCGAAAGCTATGACACCTTAGTTGGTGAACGTGGCGTTAAACTCTCTGGTGGTCAGCGCCAACGAATCGCCATTGCGCGTGCACTATTAAAAGATCCTGCAATCCTTATCTTGGACGAAGCCACTTCTTCCCTAGACTCAGAATCAGAAAGACAAGTGCAGGAGGCGTTGGAAGAATTAATGCGTGGACGCACCTCGATCATTATTGCACACCGACTATCGACCATTATTGATGCCGATAAAATTATCGTTGTCGAAAATGGAATCGTGTCTGAGAGCGGTACGCACTTTGAACTGCTCCAAAAAGAAAGCGGTCTTTATCAGCACCTCTATAATCTGCAATCAAAGCAGCAGAAAATTGTTATGTAAAATTTTGTTAATTATTGATTCTTTTTAAACAAATTCACCCTGGGATTGTTCATTTGGTATCATACTTGATTATCATTTGAATATATAACAAAATAGAAGAATTATGAAAAATAGCAAAAATGGATTAGTGGCATTTGCTTTGGTAGGATTAGCTGCGGGAGCTGCTGCATGGTATCTTTTAGGAACTGATGATGGGAAAAAACAATTAGATCGTGCAAATGACGGCATTAAAAGCTTAACTAAGTCATTGAAAGATCTTTCAAAAAAAGAAGCTAAAAAGGCACAAAAACTAGCGAACAAAGCTTCGGCTGAATTAGACAATTTGAAATCAAAAGCACAAGCAGCTTTCAGCAAAGCATCGGATGATGCAGATGCACTGAAAAACAAAGCAAAAGAAGCCGGCAGAGAAGCTTTGGACCACGCTAACAATGCCGCTCAAAATTTGGCAAGCAAAATCGACAATACAACTGATGCTGCAAAATCCAAAATTTCTAACGCATAAGTAAAAAAACAGCTTTTTTAAGAATTGATGGTTTTGGTCACTCCCGTGGTCAAAATACATTTGTATCTTTGCTGCATATGACTTTGCTGCAACAGGTAAAAACTTTAATTCTTAAAGACATCATTCTGGAATGGCGTTCAAAATATGCTATTAACGGAATTCTACTATATGTCGTATCAACTGTTTTCGTCTGCTATCAAGCGTTCAAATCAGTTGATACGGCTACATGGAATGCATTATTTTGGATCATTATGCTCTTCGCTTCGATCAATGCAATCAACAAAAGCTTCGTCCAAGAAAACCCAAACCGGCAACTTTATTACTATTCACTGGTTGATCCCAGAGCGATCATTTTAGCGAAAGTCATTTACAATATGATGATGATGACCCTGCTGGCGATCATTGCATATTTTGTCTATTCGACGATATTCAGAAACCCTGTCGGTGATCCAACACTTTACTTCATTTCGGTCATCTTAGGCAGCATCAGTTTCGCCACAGTCTTTACCATGATCTCCGGGATCAGCTCCAAAGCGGGCAACAACAGCACCTTAATGGCCATCTTGAGTTTCCCCGCCATCATCCCACTGTTAATCGTATTAATCAAGCTATCCCGCAATGCAATAGAAGGCCTGGAAAGGGCTTCCAGCAGCAAAGAAATAATCGTATTACTTGCAATTAATGTAATCACCATCACTATTTCTTTATTGTTATTTCCGTACCTTTGGCGAGATTAAGTGTCAGAATTGAGAACAAACTAAATTCAATTTATCCATGAGAAAAAAATGGTGGAAAATATTAGCGGTAATGATTATCTGTGCGGTCATTATCAATGGTCTTTTGGGACCTGTTCCCCGCCTATTCATCCTTCACGAAAGCATACGCAACGTTTATTTTCATGTCCCAATGTGGTCGGCTATGTTCGTTATGTACCTGGTTTCTGTTATTTATAGTATCAAATACCTCAATACGGGCAAACAGGAGTATGATTTAATGGCCATTGAAGCCGTTAATACCGGAATAACATTTTGTTTTCTTGGACTTGCAACAGGTATGCTTTGGGCAAACATCACCTGGGGAGAGCCTTGGCCAAACGACCCGAAGCTTAATGGCTCTGCCATAGCAACACTGATGTATCTAGCCTATTTGGTGCTCCGCAATGCGCTGGAAGAAGAACAAAAAAGAGCCAAAATATCGGCTGTGTACAATATCTTTGCATTTCCGATTATCATCGTGTTACTTTATATTCTACCAAAGATGACAGACTCTCTTCACCCTGGAAGTGGAGGAAACGCAGCCTTTGGCGATTTAAAAATGAGCAGCGAGCTACGCCCTACATTTTATGCCGCGATGATCGGCTGGCCAATGATTGCAGCTTGGATTTGTTCACTTCGCTATAGAGTACGCCTGCTCGAAAAGAAAGACTTGAACGCATAATATTGAACGGCTAATACCGTACTTTATTTCTAAAATAAAGAAATCCGGTAAAACCCAATCAGTAAAAAACAGAATATTACATAAATCAAATAGCGTGTATCGAATCATACATAACAATGAAAACGACACGAATAATATTTTAAACAAATGAAAAAAATAACATTGTCAATCGCCTTACTACTCTTATCAACTTTGAGCACATTTGCACAGGATGATGTCGAGATGGCGACTGGATTACGTAGCGAAGGTAAGATCTACGTTGTTGTATTGGTCATGTTGGTCATTTTTCTGGGTTTGGCTTTCTTCCTTTTCTTGCTCGATCGCCGTATCAGCAAATTGGAAAAAAAGAATAAATAGCATTTTATTGATTGCATACGATGATTATAAGTCAGTTTAGAAATTATTCACCCATCAATATTTTATTTCTATCCATCGTGGGTTTTGTTTTATGCTTAGGCATATTTCTTCACCTTCCGGACAAACTTGATTCTGTAATCTTTGAGCCTGCCTTGGGGAATCTTTTGGGAGAAAATAACTTAATCAACCTCTCTCCTTCGACCAATGTTTTTATCACACTGATCCTGACGATTTCTCAGGCAACGATACTCAATCGCATCACAAGCCATTTTAACCTGCTGGGTAAACCCAGTTTCTTGGTTGCTTTGATGTACATGACACTGGCCAGCCTGTTTTTACCATTTTTGGTACTTTCACCCACACTGATCTGTAATTTCATTTCGATATGGATGTTAAGCAAATTGCTCTCCCTCTATCGGCAGACAGATGTTAAAGCCGAAATGTTTGATCTCGGTATGATTGTAGGGATAGGAAGTCTGATCTACTTCCCTTTTCTGAGTATGTTCGCCTTACTATGGATAGGCCTACTCATTTTTAGGCCATTCAACTGGCGCGAGTGGATTACACCTTTACTTGGCCTAGCAACGGTCTATTTCATCTTAGCGGTTATCTACCTTTGGATGGGTAAAATGGAGCAGTTTTATACCATTTGGCTACCGTTTACCTACAAATTCCCTACTGCTATTCGCATTCAGTTAGTCGATTATCTGGTACTCGTCCCAGTAATCTTTACGTTAATACTCTTCCTCTTGGTATTGAAAGACAATTTTTTCAAAAGTGTCGTGCATATTCGCAAGTCATTTCAACTGTTGTTTTTTATGTTATGCCTTGCGATAGTTTCTTTTTACTGGAATAAAAAACTAACGGAGGCCCATTTTTTACTTTGTGCCCCCTCCATCGCTATTTATATGGCTTATTATTTCACTTATGCCAAAAAGAAATGGTTTTTTGAAGTTGTATATGCCATCATAACACTGACCATAATCTACTTTCAGTTTTTCTAAACGACTGTACAATAAGTGTTTAACCTTTTTTAACAAAATCGGCTTAACAAGCTCGCAAAAATTGAATAGTTTTGTATGCGATTAAAAGCAAAGAACATTTAATATAAGAGTCAGATAACTCGAAAATTTCACTAAAACTAAATAAACATTAGTTTCTCAATTTTATAGATTGACCATGCAGAAACGCTTTACAAGCTCTCTAAGAAATAAATCACTCCAACTGTTGTTAGCAGGTGGAATTTTAGCTAGTTCTACTACCGCATTTGCACAAAAAACGACATCCGCATCACCTTATTCTCAATTTGGACTTGGTCAGATGCGTGAAGATTTATTGCCACAATATAGAGGGATGGGAGGTGTCAATACCGCTGTCCGGAGAATCAATGGCGTGTATAATACCAACCCAAGCAACCCTGCATCTTATTCTGCTACACAGTTTACGACCTTTGATGCTGGTTTATACGGGAACTACACGCAGTTAAATTCGACAACAAGATCGGATAATACCGCTGACTTTGCCTTTAGCCACATCACCATGACATTCCCAATGAAACGATTTGGTGGTATCAGCTTGGGTATCCTTCCCTATTCAGATATAGGCTATCGGACATCTTCAACGGGAACAGTCAATTCTGATCCCTATACGAAAGTTTTTACGGGCGAAGGTGGTTTAACTAAAGCCTATGCAGGTTGGGGGGTACGCATTGTAAAAGGTCTGAGTATTGGTGCCAATATGTCTTATCTATTTGGAACCCTAAATGATTATAGCCGTGTAGAGTTTTTGCCTTCATCCGGAGCATTAAATACACAACAACAAAATAAGCGCGAAATCCAAGGGATTATCTTTGATTATGGTCTGCAATACGAACAACCTTTAAATAGAGAATACTCGTTGATCGTTGGTTATTCAGGGTCGCTCAATAATGATATCAAAGAAAGAGCAACAATTTTTAATACACGGGTTACACCTTCAACGGATCCAGACAACCAAAATATCCCGTTGGATAGCACCTATGTTTCGGACCGTAGCAGCAGGCATTTGACGCTTCCGTTGCGACATAATGTAGGTATTACCCTTGCACGTAACAACCGATGGTTAATCGGGGCCGATTTTAAATATGCCGATTGGTCAAGATTTCAGACCAGAGCGGGTGAAAACGAACTACGGAAGAATTATGGCGTAGCGATTGGTGGTCAGATTACACCAGATGTTACTTCGCTTAAATATCTGAACCAAGTAGACTATAGAGTTGGTTTCAGGTATAATAAAACACAATATTTCTTAAGCGACCAGAATATCAACGATATGGCGGTTACTGTAGGTGTGGGACTGCCGTTGGCAAGAAATCAATTTTCAGGAGCTTTCTCTAAAATAAACTTCTCTGCAGAATTTGGCCAAATGGGCAAAATCAGCAACAGTCTCCTACGTGAACGGTATATTAACTTTAATATCGGCTTTACCCTCAATGACCGCTGGTTTAGAAAACCGCCTTTAGATTAATTAATACGATGGTACGCAAGACATTTGCTTCATCCATATTCCAAAATATATCGCCCCTAGTAATCTTATTTTTACTAGGGGCGCTCTCATTGACCTCTTGCGAACCGGATCTAAAAGAGGTAGACCGCATTGCCAATATGAAAAAGGAAGAGGCGGTCGACATTTCGCGTCATGTCGATATTATTTATAGCGATTCCACACGGGTAAAAGCGAATCTTACAGCCCCTGAAATGCGTATCAAACACGATAGCACCGAAGTATACGAATTTCCAAAAAGCATAAAAATCATCTTTTACGACGACAATTTAAAGGAAACTCAGCGAATTACTTCCGACCATGCTATTCGGCGGGAAAAAGAAAAGACCACCGTATTTACCAAAAATGTGGTGGTTACTATGGCTGACGGTTCTGTCATCAAAACAGAAGAGATCATCTATGACGAAAGTAAAGCCGATAGCAACAGCAACATGACCTTTTATAATCATGTTCCCATTACGGCATTCTTTCGGGATAATCGCGGTAACTTACAAGGTTCATCATTTACTTCGGACAAGGATTTTAAACACGTCAATATAGCCAATGCAACTGGTTATACGGTGATCACCAACAACAGTCTCTTCCCTTCCTTAGGTAAATAACTATTTGCAGGCCATAAACCAGATTCAGGTTTAGCTTAACAGCAGGTATAGATCCGAGACAATACCTCCAGGCAGTTTATTTATACGATTAAGTTGTTCAAAACGAATCATTTGAACTAAAAGAGCACAAAAAACTCCACTTTATACAAATAGTTTTCAAATTTGTTTTGTTACATTCAGGAAAATATTCCGTTTTTTTTTATAAAAATTGTATCTTGCACCGCATTTTGCTATGCTATGCATAAATTAACGAAATACAAGTATTTACACAATATAAACACAATAAGCAGACTATGGGATTAATGGGCTTTTTGCGTAACAAAGCTGGTGTCATCTTGACCGCAGCTATGGCTATCGCAATTTTAGCATTTTTACTAGGCGATGTCGTTCGAGGGGGAGCTCCTTTTTGGGCGAGACATCAAAATCGTGTAGGGGAAGTCAACGGAACTGAAATTGAATATCCTGAGTTCAGTAAGCAAGTTGAACAAACAGAGGAAATGTTCAAACAACAAATGGGCGGTGCAGTGACCCCTCAAATGCGGACCTACGCTGTTCAACAAGTATGGAATCAATTTTTATCAAGAGAAATCTTGAAAAAGGAAATTGAAAAAATCGGTTTGACTGTCGGTAAAGACGAATTAAATGATTTAGTGCAAGGTAACAACCCTTCACCTCAAATCGTTCAAGCGTTTACCAACCCACAAACAGGACAATTTGACCCGAGTCAACTGCGTGCTTTTATCACCCAAATGAACACATCAGGTAACCAACAAGTGGCTGAACAATGGGAGGAACTACTGAAAGGCGTTAGAGATGAGCGTTTAAGCAGCAAATATGGCGAATTGCTTTCTAATAGCGTATATGTTACTTCTTTGGAAGCAAACGAAGAATACCAAGAGCGTAATAAACTAGCAGACTTCAAATACATTCTTTTGGATTACGCTTCTGTTAAGGATGCTGATGCCAAATTGACTGATGCAGATTACCAAGAATATTATAATGAGCATAAAAGTATGTTCAAAACACAAGAGGAAACACGTGCGATCCAATACGTAATGGTGGATGCAAAACCTCTTGCAAAAGATTCATTGGCCGTAAAAGAGACGATCAATAAATTGAAACAAGATTTAATCGTTGCTAAAGATGACTCTTTATTTGCTTCGATCAATTCAGACAACAAATTTCCGTTTACTTATGTGAAAAAAGGACAGTTGAGTCCTTCATTGGATTCCGTTGTCTTCAATGTTGCGGCCGGAACAACTGTGGGACCTTTCTTAAACAACAATGCGTATGAAATTGCAAAAGTTGTTTCGACGATCGTAAGCCCTGACTCTGTGAAAGCATCACACATACTATTGGATCCTGCTGCCGAAGGTGGAATGGATAAAGCATTGGCGAAAGCAGATTCGATCAAAGGATTGATTCAAAAAGGAGACAATTTTGCGGCATTGGCGGTTCAATTCAGCAAAGATCCAGAGAGCAAAACCAACGGTGGCGAGCTGGGTACTTTAACAAGAGGCCGTATGGCTCCAGATCTTGAGACAGCCATCTTCGAAAGTAAAACAGGCGATATCAAAGTTGTAAAATCACAATATGGTGTCCATGTCATTAAAATTGAAAAACAATCAGGAAGTTCAAAATATGCAAAAGTTGCTATCATTGACAAAGTGATCAACAGCGGAAAAGAAACGTTGAACAATGCACATAGCAAAGCAACAGCATTCTTATCTGCAGCTACAGCACAGAACTTTGCTCAAGAAGCGAAAAAAATTGGTCTGGAAGCAAAAACAGCCTCACGCGTAACAGCGATGGACAATGTATTAGATGGCGCCGAAGCTCCACGTGATTTAATCAAATGGGCTTTCGAAGCTAAAAAAGGCGATATTTCAGATAAAGTTTTCGAAACTGAAACCTCTTATATCTTAGCAAACTTGGTCGACATACAGCCTAAAGGAACTCTTTCCTTGGATGCTGTTAAGAAAGATATCGAACCTGCAGTAAGAAATATGGTTAAAGCTAGAATCTTGAAAGATAAATTTGACAAGGCTTTAGCAGGTACATCTTCTATTGATCAAGTAGCACAAAAAGTTGGTAAAGCAGCTATTCACGTTGAAAATGTTGTCTTCGCAAATCCAGTTATTCCTGGTGTTGCATTAGAAAACAAAGTGGTTGGTACTGTTTTTGGGCTACAGCCAAACAAACCTTCCAAAGCGATTGAAGGCAATACCGGTGTATATGTTGTACAAGTAAATGGTTTTACCAATCCTGCCGCGATTTCGGATATCAACGGACAAAAGAAACAAATGCTTGCAGCTAAAGCACAACGCGCTTGGGGATCTATTTTCCGCGCTTTACAAGACAAAGCTGAAATCATTGACAATAGAGTGAAATTCTTTTAAAAGATTTTTAAGTAAATTTGTAGCCGGACGAATTATCGTCCGGCTTTTTTTTTGATGTAAATATGGATATTCAAACAGATATTGTCAACAAAGTTGCGCAAAGTGGGTTAGTCACAGTTGACCTGGCCAACTACCATCCTAAAGCAGACAATGTAGTCTATGATATTAAGGATAATCTCTTCCATGGCTTGATTCTTAAAGAAAAGGATTTCCGAGAATTCATTAAGACACACGACTGGTCGCAATACGAAGGTAAACATGTCGCAATTACGTGTACTGCCGATGCTATTGTTCCGACCTGGGCTTATATGTTATTAGCCAACAAATTGGAACCCTATGCGAAGACAGTTATTTTTGGGGATTCAGAGGAGTTGTTGCGTATGCAGTATGCTGCGGCAATCGAACAGATTGACATGGAACAATTTCGAGATCAACGTGTGGTTGTGAAAGGTTGTGGTGATATTTTTATTCCGGAGTCTACCTTTGTGCAGTTTACGGTAAAATTGAGTAAGGTAGCAAAGAGTATTATGTATGGTGAACCCTGTTCTACGGTCCCCGTATTTAAGCGGACACAGCCTAAATAACTCAGCTCAACATAAGTATATGTCATCGTCCATGAAGGTCTCATTAACTCCAAAAGTTAAATTTATTTGAATGAAATTAACATTTCTTTTTCAAACAAATTTCGTAAACTTACGTACATGAAACTTATATCGACTTTGCTCCTTTACTTATCCGTTATCGTAAGTACTGCTTTCGCTCAAGATTTACCGCATTTAAAAGAATCGGCATTTAAAGGTGGCGAGAAATTAAAATATAAACTCCGTTATGGCTTTATTTCAGCCGCAACAGGGACATTAACCGTTGAGGATACCAAGGATGGAGCCGGAAACCCTTCCTTTCATCTATACGCTGCCGGCAAAACAGCTGGCGCCTTTGCCATATATACGGTGAGAAATGAATACAACTCGTATATCAATAGCAAGACATTTTTACCGTATTACTATACGGAAAACATTCGTGAAGGAGGATATAGACGGAACGATAAGGTGCGCTTCAACCAGGAGACAAATAGTGTTGTAGGCAACAAGGGGACTTTCAATTCGAAGGTAGATCAGACTTTCGACTTGCTTTCTTCCTATTATTTCGCCCGAAATCTAGATCTGTCGACTGTTAAACCAGGAGAATCTTTTAAGCTGACTTATTTTTTGAATGATGAGATTGCCACCTTAGGCATACAATATATTGGAATAGAAAAAATAAAAACGGAATTAGGCACTTTAGAATGTCTCAAATTCAGTCCTGAGATTAAACCAGGACGTATCTTTAAAAAAAATAGCAAGCTTTATCTGTGGGTAACCAATGATGGCAACCGTATTCCGGTCAAAGCCAATGTAGATATTCTAATCGGTTCGGTAACACTGGAATTACTCGAAGCCAGTGGATTAAAATACAAATTGGGACAGAAAGCAAGCTACTCAAAATAATTAGAATGATTGAAGTAGGAAATGTATTGGTGCACGAAGATCTAATCAACAATGACTTTGTGTGTAATTTATCAAAATGTAAAGGAATTTGTTGTATTGAAGGCGATTCAGGCGCACCTTTATTGGAGAGTGAAAAGGCTATATTGGAGGAGATTTATCCCAAAGTAAAGCCCTATATGACCGAGAAAGGTATTGAAGCGATTGAAGAGCAAGGGAAGTATGTTGTCGATATTGATGGCGATCTAACGACCACTTGTGTTGATGGGAATAAAGAATGTGCCTATGTGACCTGGGAAAATGGCATTACAAAATGCGCTATCGAAAAAGCTTACGAACTTGGCGAGGTGCATTGGCGAAAACCCGTTTCGTGTCACCTCTATCCTATCAGGACAACACATTACCCCGAATTCGACGTACTTCACTATGACCGTTGGCATATCTGTAAAGATGCATGCTCATTTGGTAAAGAATTACAGGTCCCTGTATTTAAATTTTTAAAGGATCCTCTCATCCGAACCTATGGTGAGGAATGGTACAAAAATCTTGAGAAAGCAGTCGAAGAGTTGTAACAAAATCACTATCTTTAAGCTTTAACTATTTTGGTATTTCACCCCAATTCATGTCAAAATTAAGAGAGATCCAACGTCCTATTGCCCATGAACTTGAGGCTTTTGAAAAAAAATTCAAAGCTTCAATGAAAAGCTCCGTCCCCTTGTTGGATCGCATTACACAATACCTGATCAAACGTAAAGGCAAACAAATGCGGCCCATGTTTGTGTTCTTTTCTGCTGGGATATGCAACGGAATCAATGAATCCACCTACAGAGGAGCTGCTCTCGTAGAATTGCTGCATACCGCATCACTCGTACATGATGATGTGGTAGACAACTCCTACGAACGCAGAGGTTTTTTTTCCATCAATGCTTTGTGGAAAAATAAAATTGCTGTTTTGGTGGGTGATTTTCTGCTGTCAAGGGGCCTGCTCCTTTCTGTAAAACATCAGGATTATCACTTACTAAAAATTGTATCGGAAGCTGTTGATCAGATGAGCGAAGGTGAATTGCTTCAAATCGAAAAGGCCCGTAAACTGGATATCGAAGAGTCTATTTATTTTGAGGTCATTCGAAAGAAAACAGCTTCGCTGATTGCCTCTTGCTGTGCCTGTGGATCGGCTTCTTCGAATGCAGATCAGGAGACAATCGACAAGCTCCATCAATTTGGTGAAAAGATCGGAATTGCATTTCAAATCAAGGACGATTTATTCGACTTTGGTTTAGATGACGTTGGCAAACCACTCGGCAATGACATCAAAGAGAAGAAAATGACCTTACCGTTAATCTATGCCTTGAATCAAGTGACTTCAAGTGAAAAGCGAAGGATCATTAATTTGATTAAAAACCATAATGAAGACACACACAAAGTGGCTGAAGTCATCGACTTTGTCCGCCAGAGTGGTGGGCTCGAATACGCTACAAATAAGATGCTGGAATACCAACAAGATGCTTTCCGGATCTTGGAAGACTTTCCCGACAGTGAATACAAATCGGGGTTGGAGCAACTGGTAAAATATACAACAGAAAGAAAAAAATAAAATGAGTCACGAATTAATGTTTTTTGGCGGATTCCTCATCTTTATTGCACTTATGCTAGCAATAGATCTAGGCTTATTCTCCAAAGGCGACAAACCTGTTAGCCTAAAGATGGCTAGCATCATGAGCGCCATCTGGGTCTTATTCTCCTTGGGTTTCTATTGGCTTCTCCGTCACTATGGATTTGAATTGCACAATATCCATGACTTGGACCACCTTCAAGAAATCATTACCAAACACCACCACGATATTAAAATCATTCCCGGTGATTTAGCGGCGAGTCTCGAGCTCTACAACAAAAACCTTGGTCTGGAATATATCACCGGTTACGTTGTGGAATATGCCCTATCCGTAGATAATATCTTTGTGATGGTATTATTATTTACTTCTTTTGGCATTCCGGAGCGCTATTACCATAAAGTTTTGGTGTGGGGAATTTTGGGCGCAATCATTATGCGTTTCTTGTTTATTTTCCTTGGCGCAACCCTTATTGCTAAATTCGGCTGGATCCTCTATGTTTTTGGCGCTTTCTTGGTCTTTACAGGGGTCAAAATGTTTATCAACCGTAACCAGGACGAAGAAGTGGATCCACAGAATCACCCGGTCGTTAAATTTGCTTCCCGATACTTTAAGGTAACCCCCAAATTAGATGGTGGACACTTCTTCCATGTAGAGAACGGCGTGAAATATATGACACCGCTATTTCTTGTACTGCTGGTCATAGAATTTACGGATTTGATTTTTGCTGTGGATTCTATCCCTGCAATTTTCTCGGTTACCAAAGATCCCTATGTTGTATTTTTCTCCAATATTTTTGCAATACTTGGATTGCGGTCGATGTTCTTCCTTTTGGTCAATATCATCCACAAATTCCAATACCTCAAAGTAGGTTTAGCATTTTTGCTGGTCTTCATTGGTTTAAAAATGCTGCTGCATCATTGGTTGGCCGAAGTAGGTTTTACAACAACGCATTCGTTGATCGTTATTGTCGGCATACTTGCATTGAGTATCATTGCTTCGCTGCTTTTTCCTAAAAAAGCTGAACCGACTGATTAAACGACTATTGAAAGCGTACCGACGGTCATTATTCGGCGATAAACTCCGGTAATCTGCGCGAAATTACAAACGATACAGAACACCATGGTCAGAAAGAAATTTCTGACCATTTTTATGTGATATTATGCTTTATGCATATCCTATTCTCCAGCAAAAGATTGCAGAAAAACAGCAGATTTTTAAGAACAATTATTTTACAGAGGAATTTACCTTACTAAATTTTATTTATTTAATTTATATAGGGCATAAATCGAAAAGTAATAAAATAGAAAACGGCAAAAACGGCTAAAATCAATGTTAATGATACCAAAAACGGTGTTTTTATCAAAAAACACCAGCCGAAGGCTGCATAAACGAAAGGTAAAATACTTCCATTAATTACCATTTATATACCGCTTAATTGACTAGTAAATTCTGAATAGGATACGAATACTACCACTTATAACTGAATACAGCTAAAAAATGTCTTAAAACGCTTAAAAACCTTGTTTTGTATAGAATAACGGTCAGTAATCCAATGTGATTTCTGGCCTTTTTTATGAGGTTTTCTGAACTCGGTAAAAATGACAAAAAAATCTTTGCAGGGACAGTTGGGGGGACAGTTGGGGGGAACTTACCCCGTTCCAAACATGCGTTATTGACACCCTTTAAGTACTTAAAATATGCGTTAAAGGCGTACTTTTTGCATTATTAGCACCCTTTAATGCCTTTCAATTTATTCTGTTTTACATAATCAACATGCTGACAATCAATGGTATTACCTCCTTTTTAAGGAAAAGGCAAAATAAAAGTTATATATTACTCCAATCTTATGACACCACATACCAAACCTATTGCATTGATATGTTTATCAAATTCCAGGTCAAATGGCGGATAAGATTCATTGTCTGAAACGCATTTTATATACCCTGGTGTCTCGCTTTTAAATACACGTTTGACTAGGCCGCCCTGTGTTGTGTCCAGGACATACACCTTCCCCCATTGGAAGAATGTATCCATTGTCAAGCGTCTACAGCCAAGCACATCGCCTGAATTATACTTCGGTTGCATTGAATTCCCTTTGACCCGGATCAGGAATTCTACACCCAGTTCGGTGAATTCGGGAATAATGTACCGCTCCATGTCGTAGGTCATTACCTGAGTGGCTATTCCGGATCCAAAACCAGCCATTGCATCGACTGGGATCAGAGGGATTGAACGATTTTCATTGATTGGCTGACCGTGGCCGGTATAAAGCCATGTTTTGTCGATTTCTGGGAAATACTCAGCAATATCGTCCAACAATTTAGATGGCGCTGGCTTCATACCTGTTATTATTTGTATAAAGTCAATTCGATCAAAGCCAATTGCATCAGCTATATCCTGTGGATCCACGTTTAAAAGGCGCGCTATTTCATCTATACGTAGTCCTACGCGCTCCAATGATTCTTTAGAGTGCTTGGGGCTGTCGTGTTCAGACTTTTCATCCTCTATGATCCAGTTTTTCGGCTCTAAAGAAGGGTTTTCCGGTACATCTGTACGGGTCATGGAGCCTTTTCCAGTAAGTAGCCAAATAGGATCTACATCTTTGTGTTTGGTGATAATTCTTTCTAAAACATCCGAACTTAGTGCTTGATCCTTAGCTTTTCCTTTGAAATTACCATAAGTTACGCCTAATTCTTCAAAAAATTTTTCTTTACTAAATCCTTTAATATCAGTATAATACAACACTCTCTCTTTTATATTGGCAAGATTTCTTTCCATTCACTTGTTTATTAGTAATAATTGTTTCTATATTTGTGTTATCGAAAACAAAACGCAAAACAGTTTTCAAAAACGCAACCAAAATGACAATGGACAAAAATAACAAAAAAAGGAACAGCTACAACCCTGTGGTCATAGATCACTTGGTCAAGAAGTATGGCTTTTCTAAGTCATATATCAGGCAATGTATTGATGGAACGAAGAAGGGAATTTCTTGCGATACAATTAAGAAAGACTATCACACACAAGTAGCAGCCATCCAGTCAGTGCTACAGTAACCCCCTATAGCTATGTCATATACAAAGTATAAAAAAAGCACCGACAAGGGTGCTGATAACGGGTTTCATAGAGATCCGAACTGGAAGAGGCAAAATGTGGCTACGTTAGACTCAATCAATTCAGTCCCACAATTCCGTGAGATATCGGCATTTGACCTAGTGTGGCCGATAGTTTTTGAACCTGTCCGTCCTTCTGGTGGTATTCAATGTGAACAGGAGAAATGTGCTTTAAGCATTTATCTGGGAACGGGTATAGCTGTAGACCCTCAGCTGTTTGACAAAAGCAGTCCACTCCACTTGATGAGAGATGCGAAGCGGAGAATACATCTTCAAGTACCTTCATTAATCGTTTCTCAGTTATCCGAGTGTTCTCTGTCGAGCGAAAATAAATTATGTCTGAATCAGATTCGGTTTCTGTTGGTAAATGATCGAATATTCTGGTGCTTTCATCAATCCAATATTCCAAAGCATGTAAAAACGCTAAAGACCTTAAAATATGCTGAATAGGCACCCTTATTTCGTGTGCTTCATCAGTCAGCATATAGGAGACTATAAAGTTTATCCGGAACGTCTTTAAAGTTTTTTTCATAACCAGTGATTAATTAATAAAACAAAATTATAAATAATAATGGCATATCTAATAGATAATACTGTGGTCGTGACCAAGGAAGAGCTTGTCCCATCCTGTTATCCTAGTTACGACAGCCTAAAAAAAGCCCTGAGTCGGTACAAGGATAAGAAATTTGGCCCGAAACGCTTTATGAAAGGTGGGAACGGCAGATTTCTCTTGATTGATTATGATACTTTACCTAAAACAGCCCAGGAAAAAATTGAAGATCCCCGGAAAAATGGTCATCCACTGGCACCGTATTTTGAAATTGACGGCGACGCTGTTCGCTTTTATAGCCTATTTCAGTTCCAGGACGGAAGTTATCTGTCTGAAGAACATCAACAGAAATATACTGTAAACGCTTCGACGTTGAAAGCCGTGTTAAGACTTCGTGAAGCACGTATTTCCGAAATCCTTCGTAAAAACGGAAAACCAAGGAATATTTTTCCGACTCTTTTGTCCGACGCACATTCATACAAAAAATTCATGCTGATCAAGCATCACATGGAGCATACGCTGCCCGTTTCTGCAAGGCATTTTAAAGATGCTTTAAATGCCTTTGAAACACTGGTAGACGGTAAGTTAAATTATGCTTCGGTGATCAGCGGAAAACATAAAAACAGCAATTCACGTAAGGTTTTTGACCATACTTTGAAGCTGCTGAACGACATGTTTGCCGATAGGCAAAGAAAACCTACAGCCACTGAAGTACATAAGATGTATGAAGGCTTTCTATCCGGTTATATTGAGGTGATCAATAACGGTACCGGTGAAGTTTACGATCCATCCGGTTATAAAGCATTAAGTTTTGCTACTGTGAACAATTACCTGAATGAATGGAAGAGCGCGGTCGGAACAATGCAGCGCAGATCATCAAACCGCGAGCTGAAAATGGGCAAGTTCAAGCCTTACTGGAGTTTCGACATGCCAAAATATTCGGGATCCATTATCTCCATTGATGACCGTCAGCCGCCGTTCAAAACTTTGGAAGATGGTAAAAGGGTGTGGTTCTACCTTGGTGTAGATATCGCGAGCCGGGCAATTATATGTCAGGTATACGGAGAAACCAAAGAAGGAATAATCATTGAATTCTATCGTCAATTGGTTCGCAATTATTACAGTTGGGGAATCAATATCCCGGCGGAACTTGAATGTGAAATGTCACTTAACAGCAGTTTTAAGGAATCTTTCCTGAAAGAGGGCGCGATGTTCCAGTATGTTAAAATGGAAGCAAACAACCCCCGTGGAAAATATATAGAACGTGTAAATAAAGAGCTCCGTTACAGCAAGGAAAAGAAACATGAGGGATGGATTGCACGCCCTAAAGCGAATAAAGAATCCAATCAGCCCGGAATTGAAACTGAAAAGATCAAAAAACTTCCATACAACACTATCATTGAGCAATGTCTGTACGATATCGAAGAATGGAACAATGAAGGGCACCCAGAAGAGGAAAGTTTGAGCAGATGGGAATATTTCCAACTCAATCAACACCCGGACGTACAGCCGACCAATTATCTGGCATTCATGAAATATATCGGAAAACGGACTGAGACAAGTTGCAATGTCGGAAACATCCAGCTGAACTACGGATTGTTCCTGATCGCTGACAATGGCAAAGTAGCCAAAGGCGAAACCCTGATCAGGTACATGAGCCTGATCGAAGGAAAGGATCTGGAAGTCTATTGGCTAGACGACAACGAGGGGAAAGTGTTTAAGGCCCTTGCTTATGTAAATGGTGAGTATGCCTGCGAGCTTATCCAAAAACCACGACCTAATCGAGCAAGGATCGAACGGACGGATAAAGACAAATACGCGGATCAGGAACTTGCAGCGTATACAAACACCGTTGAGAGCTATGCAAGACGTGTGATGGGTTCCCTTGATTCGTTGACGATCATCGACAACACCCCAAAACCTGAACGTAAGTTCAAAATTGAGCAGCTGACAAGGCAAAAACCTGTTGATTTCGGGGATTTCTGCAATGAGGATCCTGAAGAAGAAATCATGGAATATGTATCAAATCGAAAATCACTTAAAGACAGAATATAAGATGAATATATCAGCACAATTTAGAAATCAGGTAGCTGAAGCGCTTATGAGCGTGCGCCATACTTTTAGCGGTTCGGATGCTGCTTTTGCAAAAAAATGGGGTATCAACGGAGCTGTCTATTCCCGTATCAAAAATGGCGAGCGCGATAATGTTCTCCGTGATGCCCAATGGATGATCATCGGAAGAGATCTTGGAGTTGTCACGCATAAGGAAAATCTAAAATTTACAGTCACGGAGGTATTTCTTCAGATACAGGAAGAAGTAGAATTCTGTCAGGCTTATAGCAAGTCTATGATGTTCATCGATGAACCTGAAATCGGCAAAACACGTGCGTTGAAATATCTATCTCAAAAACGTCAGAATTGCTTTTATGTGGACGCCAGCCAGTGTAAAACCCGGCAACTATTTACCCGGACACTTGCTAAAACAATCGGCTTGGACTCATCTGGTAGATATGCAGACCTGAAGGAAAATATCAAATACTGCTTAAATACCCTTATGCCGCCCCCTATTGTCATGATTGATGAATTCGGCGATCTGGAAGTCCCTACCATGATGGACCTGAAGGAATACTGGAACGGAACAGAAAATGGCTGTGGTTGGTACTTAGTTGCAGCTGAAGGCGGCAAGGAAAAAATGATCAAGGGTATGCGGAGCAAAAAAGTAGGCTTCAGGGAGTTGTTTTCACGTTTCAGTAGCAAATTTTCATCCGTTGTTCCAGTGGAGATAAATCAAAAAATAGGCTTTTATCAGAAGCTAGTTTCCGAGGTGCTACAGGCGAATGATCCTGATCGTGATGATGCCAATGCGATTATGAAGAAATGTCTGATCAAGGATGACAACAATAAAATAGGTGGCCTAAGACGATTGGAACAGCTTTTAATCCTGCACCGAAATGGCTGAGCAAAAGAAAGCAAAGCGTCGAAGGCTGAAGAACACCAAGAATGTCTATGAGAAAGAGTTTCGGGAGTACACCCATTTCACAGGTGTTCTGAAAGAAAAACTTGGAGAGCCAGAGATCGGCGGTTTTTGGGTGATCCAGGGAATGGAGAAAAATGGTAAAACGTGGGCCGCGGTAATGCTCGCCGTTTACTTCTCCATGTTTGTACGCACTTTATACATATCAGCTGAAGAAGGTATCAGTAAATGGTTTCAGGATACTTTAAGGCGTGTTGGAGCGAGTCCAACAAATAGAAAACTTTTCTATGACGAATATATGCCGATAGAGGAAATCGAACATTATGTCAGCAGGAATAAAAACCGATTTAAAGTAGTGTTTTTGGATAATGAGCTAATTTATCGGGACGAATTGAAAAATGGCGGTGTACGTCGCCTAATGAAACTGTATCCTGATATTCTTTGGGTGGTACTTATCCATGAAGAAAAAGGTGAACCAGCCGGAGCAACGGCCAAATTGCTCAAAAAATTATGCAAGGTCTATTTTATTGTAAAAGGCCTGCGGGTAGAAGTGGGCGGTCGTGTTCCAGGTGGGGAGTTTGATCTTGATCAGGATGGTGCAGAGCTCTACTTCGGACACAAAGCAATCGAACAAGCAAATGAAAAAGCATCCTAAAAAATTACGGTTATGAAAACATCAGTATTAACAGGAGAAAAGAAAAAAAAGATGCCTAGTCTGGTTGAACAGACCCGGGTTCTTTGTCAGGAGCAAATCCAAGAAATATGCCGTCTTATGAAATGGACCGAGCAGGAATATTGTGATCACCAATTTGAACAATATGAAATTTTTCTAAAGCGGGCATTATTCGGGGCACATATAAATGTATTCAATAAAGTCAGATTTTCACCACTTATGCGTGGTCTCTGGATCAATGAGTGGATGAGAAGAAATGAAGATATTTTTCTTCCTATGGCACGCTATAACATGTTTGAGGGCATGGAGGTTAACGAAAAAGGAATATTAGGCACTGTAGTACCAGATGAGGAATCCCGGATTTACACTTCAGAGGAATATTATACGCTCCATAATGGCAAACGGTTATATGCCGATGCGGATATGATGGTCAAATTCGGTCACGTCCTAAACTTAATCTATAAGCAATGAGAAGCATCAACAAATTTACCAAAGCGGCACTGATCCTGGTCGAGGCTCAAAAGATGGTCGAAAAACTGATTGGTGCTCCGATCGAACTGCAGTTTGAAATAAAACACAATAACAAGGAAACAACAGACGAACATGGAACCAAGGAAAATCAAGTTTAAACTGAGCTGGGATGAACTTAAGGAATGGGGCGGTATCATGGAAAAGACCTTCAATCCCCTGCATTATAAACAGAAGGGACCTTACGAAAGAATCACCGGCTTGCTATTATCGAAGCTAAATGAAACGCTCCGGGTCAAATGGGCTACAGTGGAGCAGGTCAACAAGATCGATATCCCAACGGAACAGGGGCTGGCATTTCTGATCCATATCGACAAGCTCAAAGCTATTGCATGGCCCTCTGAAACTAATCTTGCAATCAACAAAATAATTGGAATTATTGATCATAAAACAAAGTAAAAATGGAAAACACGAAAAAAGAACAGATGATGAACCTGAAAAATGCATTCACTTCTATTGATGACAATGTTAACAAAATGGTTATGGCTGACGACGGTGAAAGGCTCCTTTTAGGACTTAACACCAAGGATCCTATTGGTTTCGCTGCACAATTGGCCATGCAAATGAGAGAAAATAAAGGTCTAGCAAATGTGATCACAATGGCCTGCCGTGCCTATGAAAAAAAAGAGTCTAAAAATCCTATTTCATAGGACTCCAGACTAATTGCAATAGACAAATTGCTTGAAAAGCTTCCGGATTCAGCTACTGTGTTTTCAGTCGTGAGCTACAATGGTAAAACAATGGCGCATATTAAAGGTGAAACTATACAGATATCAGCGACACTATGCAGTATACAGGAAAGAGATACCAAGGCGGAGCATATATTGAATGTTGCTGTAGATGGCTTTAGATCCGCTAAGAGAGTAGGTTTTTTGGATGATTTGAGAAATAACAGAAAGGATAGCCATGTCAACTAACAACAATTCAAATGGAGGCACGATCGGCTTTCCCGCAATACTTGCTCTAGTATTTATCGTACTGAAGCTGATAGGAAAAATTACCTGGTCCTGGTGGTGGGTTTTATCACCGATATGGATTCCCGTAACATTGCTGATTTTGGGTTTTTTAATTTACTGGGCTGTTCGTGAGGTCCGCAGAAACAAATTGAGAAGATGACAGATGTATCAAAACTTTCAGCTGATCAGCGCAAAGCGCTTATGGCTGAACTAGCTAAAGAAGAAAAGGCTGAAAAAGCTAAACGGGCAAGAGAAAAGAAAAAGTATGAGGAAAAGAAAGATGCTTCGATCGAGGAGCTGATGGATGAAGCGAGAGAGGTATCTCTCGCTGTTGCTCGCTTCAAAACAAAATTACATACCGTAATGGAGGGGCACCGTGAATCACTGAACCAATATGGTGGTATCCGATCGAACAGTCAGGGAGGTTTTACAATGACCAATTCCCGGAATGACCTTAGGGTCACCCGGAGACGGGATACCGATCCATCATGGGACGAACGTGCCAACAAGGCTGTAGAACTTATCAAAGAGTTCTTGTTATCTGAAGGGATCAAGAAAACGGCCGGACGTATCCATGGGATCCTGATGGGCTTCATTGAACGCAATCAGGATGGTGATCTTGAATATGCTAAGGTTATGGAACTTTTGCAACACGAGGATACTTTTCAGGATCCACGCTGGGTGAAAGGTCTTGAGTTGATCAAGGAGGGCTATAGTATCACCTTTAAGAAGTTCGGTTACGAGTTCAAGGAAAAGAATAAAGCCGGAAAATGGGTCCGTCTCGAGATGAATTTTAGCAGTCTGTGATGAAAAAGATCCATTTCGAAGATAACGGTCAGGATTTCTTATGGTGGGAAATTGACAAGGATGGCGTGGTAGTTGGCTGCGGACCTTTTCAACAGAATATTTGGGTAGGTAGTACAGTAATCAACCATGTACGCCTAAGAGTTGGCGGTCCAGTGTACTTTATCAGTAATCAAGGTAAAAAATTGACATTAATTCATAAGGTTTTAAAAGTAGAAAATTAGTAGGATGAGTATTTATAGTGATATATCAAAAAGAATCGGATGGGACAAGGACACAAAAGTGTCCATCCCATCTTTGGATGAGGCTAAAGAGCTTCACAATGAAGTCATGGTAAACAAATCGATCGATGCGTATGAAAGCGTGTTCCGATATCACCGGTTTGCACCACTGCCGGATGGTGGAGAAGATGAAATCGCAATGCGATATATTCAGGATGCTTATCTTGAAGGAAGGAGTTTTTTCCAGTGAGAGAAGATATTTCAAACTGCATTCTGGTCATCGTTTTTTGTCTAGTGTGCATAGGAACCATCTATTACGTTCAAAAAAAACAGCCAAAACAAACCATGTACAAAATTGAATTTGAAAAGAGAAAAGGCGAATATGTCACCGTCTGGGTAGGTAAAGATGGATTGATAAAAAAAGCGGATAAAGATCCAGCATACTGGAGCGAGCGTGTCGTTATCAATCCCCATCTTTTGGGAACAGGAAAAGATATGGTAGTATATGGTTTATTGACCGATGCTATCGATAGGGAGTCTTATTTTGTCTTAAAAGTCGAAAAGGAGGAAATATAATGCACGCGAGTCATCAAGCAAGATTATTGGATGCCGGATTTACTATTTATTATGGTGGTAACGATGGCGCCCGTGGTTTGGTCATCAAAGTGAAGACCAAACAGAATCATAATTGGACCATTTACGAAAAAGGATTCAAATCCAAGGCAGAGCTGAAACGCAGACTGATAGAACTTGACCAGATAAAAGACTGGGTAGATCTTTACGATTCTAAAAACACCTTAAAATAACTTCAGATATGAAAGATATAATGATCGACATTGAAACGATGGGTACAAAACCATATTCGGTGATCTTATCTATCGGTGCCGTTAAATTTGATATTAATACTGGCGATATCGGCGAACAGTTTTACAGGGTAATAGATGTGAAATCATCCAAGAAAGCCGGGCTTGTGTTCGATTTTGATACAGTCATGTGGTGGGCAAATCAACCAGATGACGTCCGTGATTCAATCTTGGAGGGCAAAAGCAGCCTGTTCCTAGTCTTATGTGATCTTATGATGTTCATTGGAACTGATAAGGCTACCTTATGGTCAAATTCGCCGTCTTTCGATCTTTCCCTGATCCGGAATGCGTGCGAGCGTGTGGACATTGAACCTATATGGCAATACTGGCAAGAACGGGACGTCCGTACAATCTCGGGTCTGAACCCTGAAGTGCGTAAAAATATGTCCCAAAATGGTATTCCCCATCATGCGATCAGTGACTGTATATATCAGATCAAATACCTAGTCTCCACATTATCCAAATTAAAGATCAATTCATAAACATTTAAACCGATGAAACAGGTTAGAAATATTGAAGAAATAGTCGGAAAGACTATTCTCTATGACAATGCTACGTTCAAAATTAGCAATTACAGTGTTGATGGTCTCATGATGACCATCAACACGGACAAAGGTCCAGTATCATTTTTGAAGAGCCAAATGGCGACAGAACTGGCAAAAATGCAGCTCGGTGAGCAGCAACTGATGCAGAGCACAACAGATTATGACATTTTCGGTCACATCAATTCAAACAGGAAGATAGACAAAAGGCATGTTAAAACTTTAGTGAACCTGATCAGCAAAAATAACCTGCTGCACCTAAATCCGTTGATCGTGGATGGTTATAACCGTGTTGTAGATGGACAGCACCGCCTGGAGGCAGCTAAACAGTTGAAAGTACAAGTTTATTTTATTAAAGATACAGGTGTCAACAAAACCGATATTGCGACCCTTAATTCAAATAAAAAGAACTGGTCGCTGATCGACTACATAAATTTTCATACTGAAGAGGGAAAGCCAGGTTTTAAGGCCCTGCATAATTTTATGGCATTGTACCCTATGCTGCCGGTGAGCTCCGCACTGAGTCTGCTCAGTACAGGTGGCAGGCACGATACAGCTGCAATTCGTGAAGGATCTGTCGATGTAAACAATGCTGATCAGGCCGAGGAGATCGCAGAGTTCCTTACATGGCTGCACCCGATGTATGATTCAGCTTATAGCGGATCCGTCGCTTCGGTGATCAGAAGGATGTTCAACGCTGAAGGCTTTGATCAGGAATTATTCAAGAGCAAAATTCAGGGACAGCCTCGATCACTCGTAAAATGTATTAACCGGAAACAATATTTGGAAATGTTTCTGGAAATATACAATTACAAATTATCTCTCAATCGTTTAACCATTAAATAAAATCATATGCTATTTTTTGCAGATTCTAAAATAGAAGGTGTTGCCGTCCATAGAGTCGGTAACAAAGCACAGGACGAATTTTATATATTGTCGGATCAATCCCTTGATATTGATGAAGAGACGCAAGCCTATTTAATGTGTTTTTTTATTGATCCTTTCCATAAGTCACCACGCGTTTATAGATTGTCAGATATCAACAGTTCATTGGATCTGAATGAGGTTTATTATTACGCTTGTCGGATTTTTGACGGTAGGTATGAGTTTTTGGAAGCCTCTAAGATTTTGGCTCAACGATTATATGAAGTTTCCAATCATCCAAAAATCAAGGCTGGAGAATTTTATACAGTTAAATTTAGTAATGTACTTTTTGAAGGTGAAGAATGGGAAGCTCTGGCTCTTTTCAAAGTAGATAACCAAGAGAGTTTCCTAAATGCAAATCCAGAAAATGGTACATATAAACTGAAAATTGCGAATGGCGTAGGTGTAGGGAAAATTGACAAGGCCGTCATCATTTTAAATTGTGAAGCCGACCACGGATTTAAGGTAATTCTAGCGGAGAATACCAAATCTTTTGACGCTAGCTTTTGGCGGGACGAATTCCTTCAGGTGAAATTGCGCAACGATTCCAATTTCCAGACCGAGGCGACGATCAGGATTTTTAAAACTTTTGTTGACGGATTGGATGAAGTCTTTGAGGTTGAAAAAATGGACAAGATCGATCTGCTCAATAAAGCACAGGCATATTTTAAAAATAATGAGACTTTTTCTCAAGAAGAATTTGAAGAATCGGTCATTGGATCAGAACAAGCTATCGAGCTATTTAGAATATCCAAAGCGAATGCAGAAGAGCTACTGGATACCAAGATTCCAGATGATTTCCCGCTTTCCAATGCCGTAATTAAAAAAAGCAGAGCAGGTTTTAAAAATATGATCAAGCTTGATAAAAATTTCCAAATCAACGTACATGGAAAACGGGAACTGATCGAGAGAGGGTTTGATGAGAAAAAGGGTATGAATTACTACAAGGTGTATTTTGAAAATGAATCATAGGGATTACCGTCGGTTTTACGCGATGTGCAAGGCACTTGATAAAACAAAAGAAGAGGCCGTCTGCGAATTTACAGACGGCCGAACCGAGAGCTGCAGGGAACTTTCCGATGAGGAATTCGACCAGCTTTTTGCAAAACTTGTAACATTGCAGACAGCTGTTCAAAAAATCCCGGATGACTGGGAGCCCGCTCCTGGAGATGCGATGCGAAAAAAGATGTTCAGCATTGCCCGGGAAATGTACTTCCATAAATCAACTACTGAACTGAAAACAATCATTGACGATTTTTGCATAAAGCAAAAAAAGAAGCCATTGAACAGACTGGATGTGATCGAGCTCGGGCAGGTTCTGACGATATTCGAGACCAAAGTTAAACCTGATCATTTAAAAGCATTGAAACGATGAAACAAGTGTATAAATTAACCTCCCAAAAGATAGAAGGCTGTCTATATGTAACCTTTAGTCATGGCTTTTTAAATACAATTGAAATAGCTGTTAAATGTCCTTTAAACGAGGGGCAGTTCAGAGGTTTAATGATCAGTATCCCATATGTTGAGGAACAGATCGCTAGCAAAAGTAACCAGATCGGACTAACCTGTGATAAAATTGTTGAAATGGCCACAAATAAAAAAGTGGCCATGTTCTGCATGATGTACGAAAAATACAACAGGATCAAATACAAAGCTTCGCGGCAGGATGGCGGAAAGATCTCCAGCATAAAAATTACTGAAGAGATTTTAAAGCATTACTTTGAAAGCGAAAATTTTCTGTTCAAGGGCAAACATTCGATATCTAACCTCGTTCGTTACTACAATGAACTTTTACTGGAGATATCCAAAAAGGGTAAAGTTGGATTTCCAAACACCTGGTCAAAGGATTACGCCGATAAATTGAGCCCTGCTGATCTTTCGTTATACTGGAAGCACTTACGCAGTTTAGGACTGCAGCCAAAAAAAGATAGGTTAGGAAATACTGTAGACTGGGTAAAGAATTAAATACGGTAAACCGTAAATTCAATATGTAATATTTTATATCTTTAAGCAATTATTAATCGAAAAGCAAAATGAATCGAAGTAACAATCAATCATCTACCGGAAATAGTGGACAAAAACCCAATAAGGCAAAAGGATGTTTATTAATGGCTGCTATATTTTTTGGATTAGCATTTGTTGGCGGAATTACAAAAATGTGCTCTGGAAGTGACTCCAGTTCTAGTTCATCGGATTCGACAAGCACCGATACTACAACTGTTAATAAAGAGCTGAGTATCGGTCAAAGGTTAAAAGGTTCTTATAACTTAATCAGTATGGATCCAACCCCAATATCTAAAGATGCCAAAGACGCAACGGAAATTAATCTTAGATACGCATTATTAGCAAGTGTTTATAAAGACCTTGAAAAAGCTGAATCTGAAAAGGCAGATTCAATAACCACATTAGTTAAAAAAATAAAAAAGAGATTGCCAGTTTATCAAAGCAAAGAATTTCCAATATTAAGAAAAGCGTACGCTAAAATTTCAAATAGACTGATGTGGGAACATGATATTGAAGTTAGCATTAGGGGTAAAAACAGTTCTAAGTTAATGTTGGTAGGAGCCGCATTTGCAACGAATAAAAATATTAAAACAATTTCTGAAAGTATGAGAGAAATGGTTAATAGATTAAGATTTAAAGAGCTTCATTTTAAATGGTATTCACGTCAGGATGAATATACATATCTCACTTACGATACACCATCTGATGAAAGCCCAGTAAAGCCTATAGAAACAAATTAATGAGAAGCCTGAATGGAAACATTCAGGCTTCTTTCGTTATTCAATATTTTGTATCTTTGTATCAATGGCCAAACAACGACTGAAGGAACGCAATCAAGCTGTTAAAATCTATTTCGCTGAACTTTGTAAGAAACATCCCCAATGGCGCCTTGACGCGCTGGAAGATGAAGCTGCAAAGCGCTTTTTTATTGCTTCGCGTACAGTTAGAGCAATCCTGAAAGAGGAAGGCTGCTACGCTGTTAATTAAATTGTTTCCAGACTGTTGTATTTTATATAATTTTATTACGTAACTTTGTGCTATGGCGACACTTGACGAAATGAAAAAAATGAGTGCTAAGCTTCAGGAAGAATCCAGCAAACGAACCAGTAAGCTGTCTTCTGAAGAAAAAAAGCGACTTGAAGAAACAAGCCGCCATTTTTCGCGTAAATGTGAAATCCCGGAAGGTTCTCAAATTTCTTCCAAATAGATATCATATCTGTCTTCTATCTTTTCGACTCCCCTGACAATAAATTTCGTTTTTGATCTAAACAGGACTTCATATTCACTGGAGCTGCCGAACGTTTCCGAAAACGCTGATATTTCGCCTACTGTCCGCCCGCTTTTGTGTGCGATATGAAATATCATTTTATCACCTCCTGAGAAACTATTTGCGATAGCATATTCTGTGGAGCTACTGGTAAACCCTCCGTGCATAACTTCTTTACCTATATTATCAGCATACTGTTTAAAAATAGCCTCGTTGTATCTAACACCACGGAAGAGTATTTTCTGTTCACTGACAGGAAGCTTTTCAAGCGTCTTGTTCAGGATTCTTTCGTATGCACCAAAGTAATCCGTGGTTTTCCCTGCAAATAATGTCTGGTTCAATTTACTATACCCAGAGCCGGTGTAATCGTGTAATGTAGCTAATTCCTCTGCTACCACATGCGGAAACTTATCCTCCAGTTTTACCTTTTTTATATCTTCAAATGCTTTTTCCCAGCCGCTATTGCTCCGGAGCATTTCATAATCTTCCTGGTCAATAAATTTCTCCAGTCTCTTTTCGACATCTTTGGTGCTACCATTGCCGATCTGATAATAAGGATGATCGTTTTCAAAAATCTTTCCTGTGATCGCCGGATTTCCTCCAGTACCCGGTTTATTTTTGATATTTAGATCAACTCCTTCAGGAACCGAAACATCATCATCGGTCTGCTCGGTACCACAACGGCAGCCATATTCCCAGGGCGGCAGATGCTTTACCCAAAAAGAATGATGGAAAGGCAGGACCAAGCCGTCATAGGACATGTGCAGCGGCCGTGTTCTGGCGTCACCAACTGCAATATATCTGACGTTAGGATACAGGTGAACCCTGCTTTCATAATCTTTCCACTCCAGCGCGCTTTGCGCTTTGGCAATGGTCATGTCGAACTCGGTGTCCAGCCAGTGGCGATTGTAGAGTTCATTCAGTTTGATCGCCTCCGCTTTGAACTCTGCCCTTGTAGGTACCGAACCCGCCTTTTTATTTATAAGGTCGATCAGGGCCTCATGAAAATGATCCTCTTTGAATGCCGAGAATTTTGCGATATCTCCCTTCAGCAATTCGGCCAGATCACCGGATTCCACGGTAATATTACCTTTATTCTTAAAAGCTTTTGTTATACCTGCAGAGAAAGTATCATTATAAAACCCCCATAACTTTTGGCGCGTCTGCAGATCGACATTCCGTTCATCGAAAATCTGGTCGATATATTTTTCGATCAACCTGCCCAAACTTTTTTCCTTTCCTTTGGTCAGCCTGACAACATTTGGGTTAACGGTGCAGCACTGGGTCCGGTAAAGCAGTTTGAGCAGGTTTATTGCTTTCCCTGCTCGGTCTCCTTTTCAATAGCTTGCTGTCCACCTGCAGCACGATCCGCCGGTACTGACTCTACCTCCATACCGTATACACGTTCTACATATTCTCTGGTCGGTATAAAACCATTTTTCATCAGTTCGCTATCAATCTTGATCTGACGGTCTACGTCCAATGTAGGAACAATATCTATGCAATATCCTTCGGGGATATCGTAGCCATTGGCGCGCATGGCCGGAACGAGCATATCATTCAGAAACGAAAGCATGAGCTGATCATCGGCCATTGTCACCTGTTTTAGCGTTTCTTCGTGCACTTCACCCTGCGACCTGCTGCTCCCGCTATCGGTCGTCATTGTCTGGTGCAGCACCAATTTGGAAAGTTCCGCGTCAAGGGCTTTAATTTTCATATAGAAAACGTTGAAAGCATCGGATTTTGAATTCTCCTTGATCTCCACTTCCGTGCCCAGGGGAAACACACCATAGGATGAACTGCCCATTTCTTCCAGCCATCCGGCAACTTCATTTTTAACCTGCTCGCTACGACTGGCTATTTTAGCAATACGGATCGGTATCCCAAACAGTTCCTCAAATTCATCCCAGGAACCCCAGCTATGACGCTTTAGGATTGTATAAGGAACAGCCTTTTCCAGTAGGCCGATCTGGTTGTAAAATTCTGCTTCCAGTAAAACTTCCCTAAAATCTCCATAGGCAATACCCTTCTGGGAAAGATAGTCGCTGACGATCAGTCCGCGCTGTGGTACCACCAATCCACGCTCGATAAGTTCCACATCATCAATCGTGCCTTTTGTCTCTGCATTGACCAAAATAACCGTTGTCCCCCGAAAGGTGCTTTCATGCGCATATTTGATACATTTGCGGAACCATGATTTCTTATCAATAAATTTGCTGCGTTCCACGTCATGTTTGCCATCAGGATCAAAGAAGCCATAATCTTTGTTGATGTTACGCAGTGTACGGTCTTCAGTGATCCCTGTCAGGTGACCGTCCAATAATGCATCATCGTAGGTCGCGTGCATGAGATAGGTCTGCGGATTGTCCACGGAATAAAAACAGGTGCGTGCACGCTGCCAGTCTGTGATTTCCTTTCGCCAGATCGAGCGTGTACGCTTGATGATATCGACCATCAGGTTGGTCGCTTTCTGTATATCTGCTTTGACGGCACTTGAAACGTTTTTGCCTGTCAATTTGGTTGATTTAGCCATTTCTAAAAATATTGTTTAGGGTTCTAGTGATCTTGCTCTTGATTTTATTGTTGAGGTAAGCTGAATTGCCGATAAACTGCCTTTTGGGCATGTGTCCCTTTCCTTCGTTATGCTGTTCAGCATATTCTTTGGAAGTCGAAAACTTCACTTCAGAAGCTGTCGCACGTGCCCGAAATGAATTTTTAAGTTTATTTCCCCCTGTCCTGTGGCCTGTTAAAATGGCCCGTCCATTTTGCTTCAGTCCGAATTTTGTAAGCGTTCCGATCGTGCCGACCTTATTGGTCCTGTACCTGGTCAGATCTTTTCCTTTTTTATCGACTGTCTTTCGGTCTTTCCATTTCTTAAAGCTTCGGTCGGTATAACCCTGATCCCTAAAGTTCTTCTTGATAAAATTGAGCCCTTCGGTCTCAATGATAGCCGGGAGATCGCGCTGCATAAATCCCCTTAGTTTGACAAATAGATTCATATTACCAGTGGTTAGGATAATTTTTATTGCTGCCCAGTTTCAAAAATGTCGCTTCTTTGTCCGGAACGCCATCGCCGTCGCTGTCCACAATCTTTGATGGTAGATCAAGCTTTATATCGCCTGATCCTGCTTTGTCCAGTAATGCTATTGCTTCATCGTAGCCGTCTTTGACTGTCTGGTTCATCACCCGGCTGCGCCTGACGAAAATCTCATGGATCACGATTTTCTTCAGTAACCGGACAACGATTTTTTTACGGGCCTGTCCAATGGCAGAGAAAATGGTATCGGTGTCATAGTATTGATAAAGGTAGTTTTCCATCAGTTCAACACTTTCATCGATGATGTCCTCAACAATACTATCCTCAGTGCCTGTGATCAGATTGACTATTTCTAAAGTGGAAACGGTCTTTAATTCTTCTTTGGTTATAAAACTCATTTAAATGCTTTTTAATTATTGTTTAAAAGGGTTCTGAATCTTGGTGTAACGGGGAGCGGTCTTACGGTAGACCAGACAATTGAAAGTCATCCTGTAAGCCATTATTCCGTCGATATCCGTGTCGATAGATCCCTCATCCATCTGCTGAAGCGGCCGGAAGGTTTCACCTTCCAAAAACTGTATTTTATCTGCTATTTCATCGATCAGATCGATTTCCGTCATACCATCATCCTGATCTGCTGTACCGAACAGCTGGTCTGCAAAACCGTCCAATGTATATAGGATGATCTCAATCGTTGCCAGCCCTTCCTGTCGCTGCTCGACCATTGTTTCCCAGGTGATACCGGTGATCCTGATCAGGCTTGAGGTATAGTATTGGGGATAATTATCCTTTCCAGGTCCGAACTGGTTCCGGTTGATATCGATATATTCAATCCCTGCGATCGCACCGATCTGGTTCCTTATCGACAGGTAGAGTTCTTTTTTTGGTGTCATAGTCTCCTCTTTTTCTTTTTGCCTATTTTTGGTTTGTTATTGTTGTTAGCTTCATCCTTAGAGAATCCAAAATATTGCTGAGCCAGTGTGATTGCACGCTCCAATGTATCGGCAGGGTCATCTCCAGTAGCCATCCCTTTTTCAAATGCCAGGAACCATTTCATAAATAGATCAAAATCCACTTTGGATCTTACCTTTAGTGACTCGTCCCAGAATAATATCTTCCTGAATAAAGCATTTAGGATACCGGCAGCAATTCGGTTATGCTTGTCACCTTCTTGATGTAGACCAATTGGAATATTTGGACAATCACAGTCCTCAGCAGATTGCAGAATGATGGGTGTATATACTGCCTGTTGTGCTGCCGTCGCATCAAAAAAACCTAGGGTATTGTATCCCATACGCAGATACTTTTTTACCCATTGCGACCTGACTTCCATTGCAGAGTTGATCTCGCATTTTTGACAAAACACTTCAAGGACAGTGAGCCTAATCCCTTTAACCCCCAATAGTACACCAGCCTTATAATCTCCAGTTCCTGTATAACTCAAGTCCCAGTGATCCAGAATAGCATCCCATTCTTCATGATCCGCCACTCGGGTATATTGAACCTGATCGGCTTTGAACAGCTTACCTTCATCTATGGGGTTGTTGAAGTCTTCACGTTGTGAGGTATAGAAATCATCATCATTCAAGATTCGTATGATATCCGCTTTGGTGTCACGTTCCGGAAAGGATGGTTCCCATTTGATCTTTTTATAATTCTCACGGGTAATATTTGCTGTAGCTAGATTCGTGACCGAATCATGATAATGTGGACTAGCTTTCCATTTTTCCTCGAAATAATCCAGCAGTCCTTCCTTGACGATATAATTGTTGTTGACGATCAAACGTCCTCTTTTTCGATGGAAGGCTTTTACTAGGTCACCGGTTACTTTCTTTCCATACTTCCGGATCATCTCCGGACGGGTTGCCCTGTCAATATCTTCACAGTCATCAAGAATGGCTAGATCTGGACGATGCGAGCCAAAGCGCAATCCCCTGAAAGGTTGATTTAACCCGAGAGCCTTGAAATGCCTGCCGTCGTTTGTTTCAAATTCACCGTCTGCCCAGTCTCCATAACTCATCTGCATACCAAAATCCTTGATGTACCGCTCATTTGATTCCATGTGAACTTGCAAGTCTGATAATAGGATCTTACCAAACTTTTCATTCATTCCGATGATCAACCCAAAGAAGCATTCGTCATTTTCCTTTAGATGGGTGATATTTCCTACATTGGATTGAATGGACTTACCTGCTCCACGGAATTTCTTTCGCATCTGTTTGATGAAAGGATCATTGTACAGTTTGATATAATCCTCAATATGAAACCGGGGTGTCTTAGCATCAGCCAATGCAATGCTGCAACCTATACCATAATAGTAGTCAAAAAATTCACCGTAGTTTTCAGGCAGCAGTAGATGTTTGATCCGCTCTTCCTGTTCCTCCGCCGTTTCCTTCACAATGTTCTGATAGGTCAGTTCCCGGATAAATTTGGATTTGGCCCTGTATTTTTCGAGGGCTATCTTGTATTCGCTCTGGGTCATAACAGTGTGTTCAAATATTCATCCTGCAGTTCGCGGATCTCCTTTAGGATTTCCAATGCCCTTTCCCTTTTTTTAGCCTTGGATTTTGCCGTTCTGTCGAGCATAAAATCAATGAAGCCATCAAAAGCCTCCATCGTAAATACCGCTCTTTTTTTAGCGTCATCCATTTTCTCCCAGGCGGCGGCCAGTTTCGATATGTCGTCCGGTTTAAAGGGCATGGCCTTTCCGGATTTGATGGCAGCCACATTTTTTAGGATCATCGCCTTGATCTCATTGGGCGAAATATTCTGCAGCTGTTTTTCCTCTTCCCAGCATTCGTCCTTTGCCCATTTGGCCAGCGTCTTTACCCCGACCTGTATTGTCTCCATATCTGAAATGGACTGTAGGGAATATCCTCTGAGATACATTCCTTTTGCATCTGCCATCTTCCGGTCACGCTGTGCATTGTTCATTCGGCCTTTTTTCTGTTCCAAAGGCTCTTCTGTTAGCTCTTTTCCCATTATTCAGTATAAGGTGCATTAATAATCAGGGTATTTTCCTCGGTAAAGCGTAGCTCTTTGACCTTCATCCGGTCGTATTCAAAATTCCTTTTTGCTTCGATCAGCATTTTTGTCGCATCCTCCCCGCTGAGTATATTGTTGATACCGACTCCCAGCTCCGGGAACTGACGGTATTCACCTTTCTGTGCGATAAGGATATGTTTCTGGTGCTGCCTGTCGGAATTGCCGATCACAAGGTCCCCGCCCTGGATCAGGATATCGTCATCAATCAAAAAATCCTGCATTTTTATCTAGTGTTTAGCACAAATCTCCACCAATTTAAGCAGGTGATAAAAAGCAGGATCAAGGATTGTAAGATACCTGTACAATGATTGTTAAAAGGCTCACAATCATTGATCGCCAATTTTTTTAACGCCCAAAATCGTGTCAATTTTGCTTCATCAACAAAGGAAGATGACACATAAATTCATTGTAAATACCAACGATGTCAATGCATACGGATACCGGGTCCTAACAGAAGGGATCGATTATGTCCAGTATATGAAAAATGCGGTAGTCTATTTCGGACATGACCGTTTTCTGAAAGATGAGCGGGGCAGCGAAGTAATCGGGCGCTGTTTATCGCTATCCAAGGAAGGCGATAAACTGATTGCAGAGATCGAATTTGATATTCAAGACGATTTCGCAAAAAAGATCGCCGAGAAGGTCGAACGTGGTTACATCCGTATGGCCAGCATCTATGCGGATATTATTTCAACGAGTACCGAGCCTTCAGATTTATTGCCGGGACAGTCCTACGAAACGGTAACCAAATGCAAATTGATCGAGATTTCAATCGTCGATATCGGAGGTAACGACGGTGCGCTCAAGCTGAGCCGCAATGGATCTACTGTCCAACTTTCAAAACTAGAAATTCAAAATCCAAAAACTATGTCCTTTAAAACAATTGCAATTGCACTGGGTCTGATCCCGGATGCAGATGAAAGCGCGATCCTCGCGGAGATCACCAAGGTGAAGCTCAGTAAAACGACCGCGGAAACGCAGCTTGAAACCCTGAAGAAAGAAGTAGAAACGGGCCAGATGCAGGATGCAACTGTATTGGTCGAAAAAGCTATCCAGTTAAACCTGATCCCTGAAGCCCTGAAAGACGCACAGCTATCTGCGTTCAAATCTGATTTCAATGGACAGAAAGTCACCCTGTCCCGACTTATCGCAGAAAAGGAAGGTGAAAACGGTGTTTCAAGCAAAGTAAAACTTGTCAAAGATTTCGTTTCAAACGGTAAAAACATCCCAGTTGCCGGAAGCGGGGAATATCAAAAAGGAGACTTTGTCAAGTTATCCAAGGAAAACCCGAATGAGCTGATCCGTCTGCGCAATGAAGAGCCGGAAGTATTCAAGGCCATGTATAAGGCTGAGTACAATGTGGAACCCAAATTATAATCTAATCCAACGAACAGAAATGAAAAACAAATTATCCTTAAAGGCAGTTTTTGCCAATCTTTTATTGGCCATGTTGATCGGTACGGCGTTATCGTTCGCAGGCTTTAATGCTGTAGCCTCCACTGCTGTTGTTTTTGGAGTGGGTACCGGACTGCAGTTTGTAAAACCGTTCGGAATCGGCGGTGCATTTATGGGACTTCAGACGGAAATCTGGGTTCCGGGTATCAAGGAAAACCCAGTGCCGGACACGAGCTTTGTAAGTGCCAGTACTGACCTGTCAGAATTCGTTGAAAACAATAAACTCCATTTAGCGGAAGCGGGTGTGGAACCTGGAGTGCACGAGGATTATTTTGAGGGGAACGACGATGATTTACCTTTTGCTACCATAGAAGATATCCCGGGTGAAGTTGTATTGAAAACATACAGTACTGAACAGACACGTCACCGACGTCTTCAGGAAGTGGAATTACAATACAATAGAAAAGCAAGCATTATCAATCGTCATAAAATCAGCCTTGGTAAAAATATCGGTAAACGCGCTGCCTTTGCCTGGTCGCCTACTGCTAATAACGCATTCAATAAGATATTGAAATTGGGGGCAAATGATAGTGTAATAGACGCTTTGATCGATATTCAGCTATTTTATGCACAGTTGGATAAAACAGATGGTTTAAACTTTTGTCTTGATCCGATCCACATGGCTAAGATCCGCAAGGAGAATGTGAAGCTTTATAAAGAAATCCTGGCCGAAAAAGGTCAGACCCCTTATGGTTTCAAAATTTATAGCTATACACAAAATCCGATCTATACAGATGCCGGGGTGAAAAAGCCTTTCGGAGCTGTTATGGATGCAACAGACAAACGGGCATCTTTCGCGTGGTGTACAGATGAAGTGTTCCGCTGTTTTGGTGATACAGAAATGTATGCGACACTTGGAGCCAGTGGCAGTCAGGCGGACACTATATCCTTTGCACAACGTGCACTGGTTGGAAATATCCGAGCCGCAGCACCTAAATATTTGGCAGCTTTTTATTAAAAATATTCGGCATTATGAAATCAATTAAAGAAAGAGCCGGTGATTACTTTAAAAGTAATCCCGGCACCGCCGAACTGTTCGGAACTAGCGATGGAACCTTATTTCTTCAAAAACAGCACGCAACTGCTCACGCTTCGACACTGGAAGAAAAAGAAGTGGAAACTTTTACCGAATCTTCTATTTCCACAGCAGCTGCTGAAGAAAAAACAGCGGATGCTGCAGGCGGATCCAAAACGGATAAAAAAGCTGACACCCAAAAGACAACAGCAGCTGCTGGGAAGAAAGCACCTGAAAAAAACACTAAAACTCCAGCGGCTAAAGAAAAGGATCAGTTAGTCACTGATACCGTAACAAAAGACGACGGCGGACAAAACACCAAAGACGTTCAGGAAAAAGCCGATGATCAGCCAGTAGTGGAGGTTCAGTCGGAAAATTCTGATCAGGAGCAAAAAGATGTTGAGAATACTCCAGCTGAAAAACCAGAAGAAGAAAACAAGGAACCAAATGCAGCTAACTAAAAATTTTAAACTCGAAGAGTTCGACTGTAAAGATGGGACACCGGTGCCAAAGCAATATTATGGCAATGTGACCAAGCTGGCCAAGAACCTTCAGGTCCTCCGGGATTATCTCGGAGTTCCTGTTACGGTCACCGGTTCGGGCTATCGCACTCCTTCCCACAATAAAGCGGTGGGCGGCGTTCCGCACTCCAAACACCTGACAGCTGAAGCCGGTGATATCAATGCAAAAGGTTACACGCCGAACCAATTGGCTGCTGTAATCGAAAAGTTGATCAAGGAAGGCAAAATGGTTCAGGGCGGCCTGGGAATCTATCCGGGATTCGTGCATTACGATATCCGGGGCACAAAGGCCAGATGGTAACAGCAATAAAAAAACAGATGATAAAATTTATTAAAAAATTGGTTGAAAAGATCAAGGCGATCTTTTCAACCCTTTCACCGGGTTATAAGAGAGCATTATCCATTGCGGTTACAGTGATCGATGTGATCTATCAGGCCGTGGATAATCCGGCAACGGATTTTCTGGTATCCCTGACCAGCAACAAAGTGGATGATGCAGCCGTAGCCTGGCTACGTGCGAGACTCCCTGATTTTCTGAAGCAGTTCAAGCTATTCGCAGAGGTGGCCGACCTGACTGATCCGCATGAGATCGTGCTGAAGGTTTCTGAGATATTGCAGGCTATGGACTGGGCAGACCGTAATGGTGAACGTCTGAAGCTCGCAACTGCACTGGCGATAGAAATTACCGCAGATGGGAAATTGGACTGGGCCGATGCTGTAAAAATCATTCAATCCATAAAAGATAAAAGCATTTAAGATGAATTTACCCAATATAAAATTTAATATCCAGAATGGCGGCCTGCTTCAGCAGCTGGTCACGAGCGATAAGATTATTGGTATCGTATTGACAGGTGTGTCCGTAGCGGACAATGTTCAGATCAATACGGCCTATCAGGCTTTTAGTCTTGTTGAGATCGAAAATTTAGGTATTACTGCAGCGGGTACCAATGCCTTTGCCTATAACTTTTTCTCACAGTTCTATAATGAAGCCGGACAGGGGGCTGAAATATGGTTTATGCTTGTCAGCGATGCGACGACATATACCAATATGCTCGACATCACCGGGCAGTATGCTCCCAAATTACTGGATGCTGCCGGCGGCGCCATCCGAGTACTGGGTGCACTCAAAAAGGCCGCGGCGGAACCTGTCATTACAGATGGATTAGACGGAGATGTGCATACTGCAGTAATAAAAGCACAGACCCTGGCCGATACCTATACCGAGCGGTTTATGCCTATCCGGGTGATCATCTCCGGAAATAACTTTTCAGCTGTCGTCGCCGATCTGAAAAGCTACAAGACAACGGAAAACAACCGTGTCGTGATCCTGATCGCAAATAATGATGGCAGCAAAGAGGCTTCCGTAGGTCTGGCGCTCGGGCGGCTGGCCAGGACTCCTGTACAGCGCAATATCGGACGCGTTGCCGATGGACCGATAGAAAGCCTTACAGCTTATTTTACCAATGGCGCAAAGGTTGAAACGCTTCAGACTTCCTGGGATGCAATCCACAATAAGGGTTATGTATTCCTGCGTTCGTTTGTTGGTAAGAGCGGCTATTTCTTCACGGATGATGTTACCCTGACAAAGGATACCGATGATTTTAACTCCCTGGCACGGGGGCTGGTCATGGATAAGGCGATCATTATTGCCTATGCAACGCTAGTTGAAAATCTATTGGATGAAATCAACGTGACACCACTTGGTAAAATTCATCCGGCAATCATCAAATCCTGGCAGGGACAGATGGAAAACGCACTTTCAGCAATGACAGCTGCCGGCAATATTTCGGGGCAGGAATGTTTCATCGATGAAAATCAAAGCATCCTGAGCACAGGTGTCATGCAGGTTACCATCCGGATACAGCCGGTGGGATATGCCAAACAGGTGGAAGTCAACATCGGTTTTACGACAACCCTAAACAATCAATAGTATGGATTTTTCAAGCAAGCAATATTCATGGAGCGATATCAGCATCGCTCTGGGCGGTAGGATCCTCGAAGGGATCACCGAAGTGGAATACACAAAAAAGAGGGAAAAGGAAGCCATTTATGGCCGTGGATCAAATCCGCATTCTATCGGATCGGGAAACAATAGCTATGAGGGAAAGATCTCCATCTGGCAAAGTGAGCTGGAAGCAATGATCCAGTCCGCTCCAAATAAGGATGTTCTTTCATTATCCTTTGACCTGGTTGTTTCTTATGTTCCGGCATCAGAAACCCCGACAGTGACGGACATCCTTAAAAATGTCGAATTCACTGAATTTAAAAAATCAATGCGCCAGGGAGATAAAAACATGATCGTTGAGCTCCCTATCATCTTTACAGAAGTCAAATTACAACAATAACGCAAAACAAAAATGAAAGCTACAGACAAGCAGATCCAGGAATGGAAATCCAAACATGGTGGAGTTTATATGATTCCGGTAGATGACAAGGTCATTTACTTACGGGAGCCGAATATCACGGACTGGAAAAGAGCATTTACCGCGATGCAAAAAAATGGTGAAATCGGTTTCACCGAGGAAATGGTCAGTGCCTTATGGCTGGACGGCGATGCAGAGGTTAAAACTGATGACCGTTATTTCGTTCCTCTTGTCAAGGAAATGCCAACATTTTTCAATTATGATGATGCTATCGTGATCAAGGAAGGCAGCAATTACCTGATCACTATCGGGGAGGCTACCTGTAAGATCAGGATCATCACACGGGATGACCTTAAAATTGCCGAACGTAAAAACCCATCAGGAAAACCGTTTGTGACACAGGAAAATCTGTTTGATATGGTTGTGATCGAAAAAGATGATGCTTTTGCCGACCGGAACAATGCAGAGCTCCGTTTTCCATTGTACAAAGCAATCGAAGATCTGCAGAAGCAAAAAATTGCGAGCATAAAAAAGCTTTAGTCGACGCGGTGATCGACACCGAAGATCCGGAAGCCTATGAATATGGTGATCTGGATTATCGCATCGCGGACGCCTACCTCAGGTATTACCTACATATTCAAAACCCCGAAAAGCTGTCAGATGAAGAATGGGCAGATCGTTTGCTCGATCTGCACTTCATCCGTCAGGCTGAAAAAAGAGCATCACAGAGTTAACGGATGAACGGATACGACTTTATAATCAGGTTACGAGACCACGCTACAACAGGCATCACAAGTATTGCCAGGGCTGCGGGCGTAGCTATGAACAGGCTTTGGGGTATGAGCCGCGGAATCCGTCGTGTCGACGATGATAGCCGGGCGCTGGGCGGAACCTTGGGGAAACTCAAGGGATTCCTTTTGGCCGCGTTTACGACCGCTGCCATTATGGGCTTTGCAAACAAGGTCATGGAAGCCCGTGCCGAATATGAAAAGTTTCAGGCCGTGATGGCCAACAGTTTCCAGTCCCAGGATGTAGGGAATGGAGCAATGGCACTGCTGACCAAGTTCGCGGCTGATACCCCTTACCAGCTCAATGAACTGACAGGGGGCTTTATTAAGCTGATCAACCGGGGTATTTATCCGACGAAAACAGAACTGACCGAATTGGGGGACCTGGCCAGTTCGCAGGGAAAAGGGTTCGACCAGCTCGTGGAAGCCATACTGGATGCGCAGACAGGGGAATTTGAACGTCTGAAGGAATTTGGTATCAAGGCCAGTAAAGCCGGGGATCAGGTTTCGCTTTCTTTCAAGGGGGTGACCAAAACCGTCAAGAATAACGAGCAGGCCATCAAGAACGCAATCCTTGAATATGGTAACATGGCCGGGGTTGCCGGTTCGATGGATGTTATTTCAAAAACTTTGGGCGGAAGGCTCTCTAATCTGGAAGATCAGTGGTGGGGTTTTCTTGTCGCTGTGGGCGGGGAATCAAATGAGGTGTTCGGATCGGTTCTCGACCTGCTCACTTCCGGCCTTGGTTTTCTTCAGGAAAACCTTCCGGTCATTTCCAGATGGTTCAATATCCTGTGGACCTATATACAGCCTGTAGGATCAGCCCTGGAAACATTGATCCGGAATATATTCGGGTTTAAGACTGCAGGTGATGCACTCGATAGTTTTGGGAAGATCATGCGAGGGGTACTGCTCTTTATCGACGTGTTTACCACTGGCCTGATCACAGTTATCAATTGGCTCAGTCCTTTTGGCAAAGAGATCGCAACGGTAGCAATTGCATGGGGTGTGCTCAATGCGGTATTCGCTCTTTCTCCGATCGGGTGGGTTGTGATCGGCTTGGTTGCTCTGATCAGCGCGATCGGCCTGGTCACTAACTACACGGATGGCTGGGCTGATTCCTGGGAAGCCTTAAAAGTGATGTTTCAACTTTCCTGGGAGCAGATCAAGGCTGACTTTATGCATGGGATCAATAATTTCAAGCTTGGTTTTCAGCTCATGTACCTATCGGCCAAAGACACGGCACAGCAGATTATCGGAACATTTACCAAAGTCGGTGATGCAATAACGTTGGCTCTTCAGGGCGACTTTTCCGGGGCTTTCAAAAAGATAGGTGAAAAGGTAAAAACAGATGCTGCTGCAGAGATAGAAAGGGTCGCAGGTCAGGGGTACAAAAATGAAAAGATGTACCTAGCACAGACAGAACAGCGGAAAAAAGATTTTGAGCTGGCAAAAAGAGACTTTGGTATTACGATCGATAAGACTGGACTTTCACACGATTTCGCAAAGCTCAAAGAAAGTCTGAAAGTTGGCAAAGCAAAGGATACCGGTTCGCTCGCTTATGACGATTTTATCAAAAATGGCAGCAAGATCGGTCCCGGAAAAGACGGATCAGACAAAGATGGATCCGGAAAGTCCAAAAAAGGAAGTGACGGCATCGTAGGCGGTGGCTCCAGATTGACAAATATTACGATCAATGTCGCAAAAATGCAGGATCAGATTGTGATCAATACCGTAAATACAGGAGAAGGTGCCAATAAAATGCGGTCGATAATTGAAGAAGAACTAAACAGATTGATCGGGTCAGTATCAGCAATGCAGGCAACATGATAAACAGAGCAACGAACACATTTTCTATACGTGAACTGACCGCTATGGCACACTTAGGCTACATCGGTGCAGCCTTTCCTGAATTTGGGGGATCGATCAGTAAACAGGTAGCAGCATTTTCCCGGTTCAATATCTTTAACGTAAATGAATCACAGTCATTGGGAAAACCCTATTTTATGACTTTGACAGTGCAGGCCGGAAAAGAAATCACTGAATTTCCAAATGAACCGTTAGTGACCATTTATTCGCAAAAAACGATTGTGGAAACGCCTACAGTGGGTGAAGAGCGCAAAGGAACAGTGAAGGAATATATCAGTACTGAAGATTATCAGATCGACATCAAAGGAATTATCATGGGGACAGGAGCCTATCCGGCTGAAGAAGTAAAATCACTGAATGAACTCTACAATAAAAACGAAGCCCTAGATGTGATAGGAAACCTGTTCTTTGATTTATTTAACATTCAGCGTATCGTTCTGACCAGTATCAAATTTGATGACATGATGGGTCAGCAGGAATTGCAGAAATATACCATCACTGCTGTCAGTGATCAGGATTTCTTTGCGGAACTCAATGAAAGAAACAACTTCTTAAAAGGTTAGGTTATGTTTATACTGGGAGGCACATTTGAAATCGGGTCGTTTAAGTTTTCAGCGATCAATGAAATTGAGATCATAAAATCTGTTGATGATATTTCCGACACTGCAGTGATCAAAATGCCGTCAAAATTTTTGGTAAAACAGAACGGCGGACTGAAGTATACGGAAGAAGTCATCAAAAAGGGTGATCCGGTTAAAATCACATTGGCCTATAAAGGAAAGTTTGAAAAAGTGGAATTCGAGGGATACGTTGACCGGATCAAAGCGGGGGTGCCAATGGAAATTCATTGTGTTGATGCGACCTGGCTATTGAAACGGAAAGAATGCCTCTTCAGTAAATCCAAAACTTCACTTAGAGAAGTTTTGCAGAGCATTGTATCTGACACAGAAATAAAATTGGCTGAAAATATTCCTGAAGTCAAGCTGGAAAAATTTATCCTTAAAAATGTAAATGGTCTTCAGGCACTCCAGGGCATAAAAGATCAGATGGCCATGAGCATTTATTTGAATGATGCCGGTGAACTGTATTGCGGGCTGCAGCAGCTCAATAACATCGGGCAGATTGTAAAATATGACCTGAATTACAATTTGGTCGAAAACAACTTGGAATTTCGCACTGCAGACGATAAAAAAATCAAAGTGGTCTATGAATCGACCACCAAGGATAACAAAAAGCTGAAAGTTGAACTGGGTGATGACGGCGGTGAAAAGATCGAAGTGAAAACCAAGACTATCACTGATCAGGCCACACTGGAGCGAATGGCCAAAACACATCTGGAGCGTGCAAAATATGACGGTTATGACGGCGATGTCACCAGTTTTTTAATTCCATATGCAACCCGGGGCATGGCCGCAGAGATCATAGACAAAAAGCATGTCAACCGCCAGGGCAAATATTTCATAAAAAAAGTAGTGACCACTTTTGGAACAGGTGGTGCTCGCAGAAAGGTAAGTATCAGCAATAAACTATGAGTTTAAGGGAGGCATTGAAAAACGCTACGCGCCAGGATACCGATACCACGATCATGACCGTGGTATCGGTAGATCGTACAAATGGGACCTGTGTCTGCAACGACGGTGAGCTAGAACATACCGATGTAAGGTTATCTGCCATCATTGATGATAAGAAGCAAAAAATGTATGTCCTGCCTGCCGTCGGATCCACTGTCCTGGTCACTCCCATTGAGGAGGATTATACACTCCAGTTTGTAAGCGCTGTCAGTGAGTTATCGGAATTATATGTCTGTATTGACAATGTTGTTTTTGATATGGATAAAAACGGGTTTTTATTGAAAAAAGAGAATGAATCGCTCCGGTCTTTGATACTCGATCTTATATCTGCCATCAAGGCAATGAAATTTACGACCAACATGGGACCGACGATTGAGCTGATCAACAGACCGGAATTTATTGCAATTGAAAACAGGTTTAAATCATTTTTAAAGGCAGATTAAATGGCACTCAGTAAAACAAGACTAAAAAACAAAATTATTGAAGCTTTCCGGTATGAGCAGACGGAAGAGCAGGATCATGAAGCGGCTCTGGATCGTATAGCAGATAAACTGGCCAGTTGCCTGATCGATGAGATCAAAGAACTGAAGATTAATTATACTGGAGGTTTAACAGCTTCAAATGTGCCGGTAACCGGCGCTATCAACGCTACGATAACTTAAATATGGAAGAACTACTAAAATCGATTGCTCCAGAACTGATGACTGCAACTGCCGGTGCGTTCATTGGCTGGTTTTTCCAGCGCAAAAAACAGAATGCAGATCTACGTGCCAGTGAAATTGAAAACGCAGAGAAAGCCCTTCAGTATTACAGAATCATGGTGGGTGATTTGGGGGAACAACTCACTGAAGCAATAACGGAGCTCAGAGCCACAAAGCTTACCGTTAAGGACCTGGAGGAACGGGTTGAGGGATTGACCAATGAGCTCAAAAAGTATAAACAATTAAATGGAAAGGTACTATAATGGCTTTTTATCCAGCATTACATAATCAGTCTGTTTTAGATTTTGTACTTCAGCATACCGGAAGTATATCCGGTGCAGTCGAGTTTGCGGTTACGAACGGTATATCAGTTACAGATGATCTGGTCATTGGCCAGACGTATTTTATTCCTGAAGAAATTGATACCGATACTGATATCTCAGATTATTATGACCGAAATGACTATGTACCTGCAGGAGGTGTCGAATTTACGGTGGAACCTGAATTCGTTATTGGTAGAATGGTTATTGAACAAAGTTTTATAGTAAAAGAAAATGGCTAGAACAATTTCACAGATACAAGATGAAATCAAAACAGCGGTTCAGGCACGATCTGAATTAGCTGACCTGACGTCTACGAGCAAATCAGCTGTTTGGCTTGCAATGAGCTATGCGATCGCATTTATTGTTTTTACAGTTGAATCATTGTTTGACCTGCATAAATCCGAAGTTGAAAACACCCTTTCATTACTGAAGCCGCACACACAACGCTGGTACCGGGAGAAGGCTAAAGCTTTTCAGTATGGTTATTCACTGATTACAGACTCTGATCTGTATGATAACAATGGCCTGACTGATCAGCAGATCGATGACTCCAAAATAATAAAATACTGTGCCGTAAATGAAGCGGTAGACGAAAGCAGGCTTATTGTCAAAATTGCTACAGCAAGCAGCAGCGGTGATCTGGAACCGATCGGACCAACAGAGCTTATTGCTTTTAAATCTTACATGAATGAGGTCAAAGATGCCGGCCTGACAATAACGATCACAAATTATCTTCCGGACATATTGTTCCTGGACATGATCATATTTTATGATCCATTGATATTTAACGAATCGGGTGAGACGCTGATCGGAGGAACAAAACCTGTTGAAATTGCGATAGATCAATTCTTAAGGCAATTACCTTTCAATGGTGTATTGCAGCTGAACTTATTGGCTGAAGCATTACGATCAATAGAAGGCGTTGAAATCCCCCATATCGTAGAAGCATCCAGTTGCTGGATCAACCCATCGATGGGTGGTTATGGGGAACCTGTCACTATTGAGGTTTATAAAATTCCGGAATCAGGTTATTTCAAGGTCAATGATTTTTCAGATATAAAATATCAGGCGTATGAAAAAGGTATATGATGTGGATTTAAAAAAGTTGGTGGTTATGCTTTTGCCATCTTTTATGAGGACTGAAAAACTGATAGCATTCATTTGGTGCCTGATCGTTGGTATCCGGACGGTACACTTCAAACTGTTGGCCCTGTGGTATGATACTGACAAGGAAATGGAAGTAACCCCGCAAGTTTTTAGCCTCAGAAAATTACTGAATGATTATTTCGACTCTGTCAATAGAACCATTAGGATAGAAGATGCTAAGGTAGGTGGAAGGTCATATATTTTTAGCATAACTGAGCAGCGCCCCCTGTTCCTGGGCGAACGTGCGATATATACAGCAGATGAATTGCGCAGCGGAACCGGCTTTGTGGTGATCGTACCCGAAGCCCTCAACAATACAGCAGAAACGGCCAGGTTAAAGGCCATGATCAACAAATACAAATTAGCAGGCACCAAATACATTATCAGATATGAATAAGGTCAATTTTGAACAGACAGGCGGCTTTCCGCTAGAAACAAATACACTTTCATTTTTACAGTCAGCCTATGGCCAGTTATCGGGACTTGCAGGTCTCGGAGGTCAGAGCTACATCCTTAACGGCTGTACAGTGGCCGGCGGTAACGTCACAGACGGAACAGTGGTGATTGATGGTGAGGTGCTGCCATTCGTTGGAGGCCCTAAATTAGCCCGTTTAATCATCGAAGAATCCGTAACGGATAAAACCTTTGAAGACGGTGTCAGTAAGCCCGTGTACTACACGCGAGTGGCTAAGATGGCCACTGCCGGCGGTGTGATGGATTTTAATTCGTTGAAACGTGTATCCAACCTGCTTGCAATGGCTGATCGGATCAAGGATCAGGAGGTTGTCAAGTGGACGGCATCATCTACGGGATCAGGAATGTCGATTACAGAACAAAGCTGCTGGATGTTTAAGCAAGGCAGATTTGTTGTTTTAAAAGGGTTTGTAGAGATCGTAAATACCGTTTCCTCTGGAGTTACGGGATTCTCACTAACTGGAATTCCAAATCTGGGAAATACAGGTGAACGATCATATGGAAACGTTGTCCGTCGAAACCTGGATGCTCTGAATATCTCCATAGTCGAAGTGTGTTACAAATTGCCGGAAACCAATGCGATCGCATTTCAGGTTGATTTTTCAGCCAATACAGGGGCAATTTTAGATTTTAATTTAATGATCTTTTTACCAGAATAACATGAAACAACCTATATCAAAATTAAAAGAATGGTTTGGTCCATTTAAAATGCCTTCAGCAAGTAATTTTGGTGATTTAATCGATTCATTCTTTCATAAAGACGGTAAGATACCGGCACAAAATGTCGAAGGATGGACAGATGATTCGGCCGTTGAACTCGAAGGTAATGTATTGCCTCAATTGGCAGATAAAAATAAATATGTTGAAGTATACGGTGGTGCAAACGGACGTACATTAACATATCTTAATACTCCTATATATATACAAGCTAATCATAAGGCAATATTGTTTTGGTCAGCTGCTGAACAAATATGGAAATTGCAGGATGAGATTGCAATTCCCGAAAACCCTACAAAAACAAAAAATTGGCAAGTTGGAAGTTACGAAAAAGACATTACTGCTGTTAGATCTGGTATACCATATCGTGCTATAGTGGAATTCACAAGCGAAGAGCCTCGAACAGGTGCCGACTGGGAGGCAATAGTTCCGTCGAAACGACTTGTTGAAAATTTTATAGGGGTCAACAATCTGTTGAGAAATTCATCATTTGAATCAGGATTGCGATCATGGGTGAAAAACGACGAAGCTGGGGGGACTATTGTTATGGACAATGGCCAGATGGTGGTCAAGAATACTGGGATGGTTAACTTTGCATTAACGCAACAACAGATACAGGCCTTCAGTGTTGATGATATTGTACACTTTTCCGCTAAGGTCAAGAAAAAGAGTATTGGCGATGTAGTAGTACAGGTTAATCTCTATAATGTATCCGATAAAAAATATTTCAATTTAGTTGGCGAAGATTGGACAGTGATTCGAGGTACTTTGAAAATTCATACGAGTGCAATTTCTTCTTTCGCACTAGCTATCCAAGATGTTGGTGGCGAGGTTGTCGTCGATAACATAGCAGTTTACACTTTAGTTGAAAATTCTATCGAAAAAAATGCATCAGAAGGCTTTAAAAAGGCAAATGAGTCGATTGTTCAAATTGGATATAGTGAACTGTTGCCAAATAACAATTTTAAATCAGGTCTATTTGGATGGTACAAAAATGAAGAGGTCTTTGATCTTGATTTGAGTGCTGGTTATTTACACGCTACTACGCACGCGAGTAGTAACGTGGGTATATTACGAAATGGAGTAAAAGTAGATGGCCCCGGACGATATGCTGTTGAGGTCAATGTCAAACGAATCAGTGCAAGTGATTTTAGTTTTAGTTTAGGCACTTATAGCCCTACTTATATTCAATCTCTAGTTATATCCGATTCGATGGACTGGCAGTTATTACGCACTACGATTGAATTGACAGCTGGCGATATCAAGTCAGATGGTACAGTCGATTTTATGATCCAGTTGACAAGTAATGTCGAAATATTGGTCGAGTCCGTGAGATTTTATAAAGTACAAGCCAGCTCTTTGATAGACAGGCTTAACGGCTTAGAATACAAGTCTCCTCAGGCGTCGTGGATGCCTGCAAAATCTAGTATTATTAGCGCTTTTTTAGCACAATTAAAGCCTTTTTTCGACAAACACATAGAACAAGACAATGATGTCACTGTCGTTCAAATAGGTGATAGTATTTCGACAGACTTAAACTGGACAAAAAAGCGAGATGATGCAAAAGAAAGACCTCCTTTTTGCGATGAGTATAATGTTAATAGTTTTTTGGAGGAAAAATTACGCTGGCGTGAACAAAAGTACAGGCGGCACGACTATGCCGGAGTCTTTGCAGAAATCAAGGGTGGGGGTAATTCACTGGTAAAATCTGTAGATTCAAACTGGGGCTTTGTTGGCGATGCTTATTATCTGCCTTCAACTCGTGTTATTGATAGCGGCACTAATGCCGGTGTGGCATTCGATACAATAGCAATGACACAGCGAGTTTCACTTATTGTTCATACCGATAAAGCGTGGGCAAATAGCACACAGATCACAATTTCTGCGGGTAATGGAAAAGCTTTAGTAAAAAATAATGCAGGCAATTGGGTTGAAGCGAACGGCTATACACTAAGTCTCAAAGAGGAAGATACAATCTCTACTTTGGGATTTAATAAAGATAACGCACAGAAGAGACTGGATTTTAAAATTATTACTAATGTAAGCACACCGACAACGATCACTGTTAAAAATATTGGTGTTGGTAGATTTGCATACTGGGGTATAGAGTACAGCCCTAAAGAATTTCTTTTTAGATATATCTGTGCATCAAAAGGCAGTCATACAATTGCAGATTTGGAGCGTTATGAAAGTTGGATGGTGGACAGTTTTAACCCTGATTTGGTACTTTGGCAATGCCCGATATTGAATGAGGGTATCGGTCAAGAGTTTAGAAGCTATAATACAGCGGCATTCGTGAAGCGATTTACAGATAAATTGGCTCGTCTTCACACTAAGAACTACCTTGTATTTCCTTATATCTTATGGGGTGCAGTTTACAGTAAATTCATATCCAATATGGGGGAATTTCTATACGGATTCTCAACAGACAACAATAAGGAGTATACAGCTTTTCAGGAAGCGGCTAAATTGAATAGTGCTTTATCTAATGCTAACAACGGTCTATCTCTTAATTTATTCGATCGGATTACGGAAGTAGGGTTAGAAAAATCAAAAATAGAAGGCCGGAATATTTTCAAAGCTGCATTATTGGGAAGTGGAAAGGACGGTAATAGCTTCACAATCGACAGTATACATCTAAATCGAACAGGCAATGAAGTTGTCTGGCGTATGCTGGAAACGTATTTTAATTTTTAGATATGAATTAAAACGGTTTTAAAACAAAAAATGATAAAATCGCAAAATCCAGTAGTGCCATTTTTTTTAGATTTAATCAAAACCAGATGTGCCAAAAATAAAAGCCCTTTAAAATTCAACTTAAAGGGCTTTTATTTTTAAAACCTGCAAATCAATTTCCACACCAGATAGTCGGTCATAAATTTCTTTGTAGTCATATTCACTTTTCATTGCTGCGTCTCGTGCTTCTTCAATAGTGTCAAACGACTCCCTCAAATCACATAAACCACCTGAAGGATAATATTTGTCGTATACAAATAAAAGATACCTCTTGTCCATATATTCTATTTTTTTTATTGATATGTATATCAAATATAATATTTTTTTTATGCACGTTTCGTTTTCAAAAGTTTGACATTTCGTTTTTGCGTTTATATTTAGCACCACACTAAATTAACAAAATACTAACAATGAATTGGAATAAAACGATTGTACTAGCTGCTTCACTTTTCGCAGCTTCATTCCAAGTACAAGCACAAGACAATTTGATCAATGCGCTAAAAGCAAATCAAAATGACAATAGCAAATCTGGATTTACATTTACTGAAGTTATCAATCTGGGTAACACATCCATCAAAAACCAAGGTTCATCTGGTACCTGTTGGTCTTATTCAGGTAATTCTTTCCTGGAGTCAGAAATGATCCGTATGGGTAAAAAACCAGTGGAGATCTCACAAATCTATACCGCGCGCAACACGTATTTAGATAAAGCACGCACGTATGTACGCCTTCATGGCGGATTGTCATTGGGTGAAGGTGGTCAATTCCATGATGTGTTGAACTCTTTCCGTAAATATGGTACAATGCCGCAATCGGCTTACACAGGTCTTCACTACGGTACTACACGTAACAACTTTGGTGAAATGACCAATATGTTGGATGCGATGTTAGGGGCAGTAGTAAAGGGTAAAACGTTAACGCCAAACTGGGAAAAAGCGTATACCGCTGCGATGGATTCTTATCTTGGGGAAGTACCTGAGAAATTTGACTATAACGGTAAATCCTATACACCGCGCACCTTTGCAGATCAGGTAATCGGTATCAATCCGGATGATTACGTGGGTATTGCTTCGGTAACTGACCACCCATACTACAGCCAATTCGTATTGTTGATTCCAGACAACTGGTCATTCGACCGTTTCTATAATGTTAAGATGAACGATTTAACGGACATTATTGACAACGCTTTACAAAAAGGTTATACGGTAGCTTGGGCTACTGACGTATCAGAAAAAGGTTTCTCTTGGAAAAACGGTGTAGCTTATGTACCAGAAAAACCTTTCGAGGAAATGACAGATCAAGAAAAGTCCACAATGTTTGTTGGTCCTAAACCAGAGTTAAAAGTAACACCGGAAGAAAGACAAAAAGCTTTCGACAACTGGCAAACTACAGATGACCACGGTATGCATATCGTAGGTCTTGTAAAAGATCAAAACGGAAAAGAGTATTACATCGTTAAAAACTCTTGGGGTACAACAAATGACTACCATGGTTATTTGTATGCATCAAAAGAATTTGTACGATATAAAACAACTTCTTTGATGTTACATAAAGACGGTCTAACAAAAGATTTAAAATCGAAGATAAATATCAAATAAGCGATTTATCAGTCCACGAAAACACCTCTGAAATTAATACTTCAGAGGTGTTTTTGTTTTCAGATTAATTTAATAACTTAAACATAATTATGAATCTTTTGTTGAGTGAGTATGAGAAGTATAATCGCGTTATGCCTTACAATTTTATTCGGGAATTTGGCTCAAGCCCAGACTAAGGGAGTGAAATTTGTAGAAGGGTTGAGTTGGAAGCAGATAAAGGAACGGGCACAAGCTGAGAACAAGTTTATCTTCGTAGAGCTATTTGCAACCTGGTGTGGCCCATGCCAATATATGAGCAATGAGATCTTTCCCCTAGAGCAGGTGGGGCAGCCAATCAATCAGAACTTCATTAGTGTAAAAGTGCAAATGGATTCGACAGAGTCCGACAATGCCAATGTCAAAAAATGGTATGCCGATGCGCGTGCTATTTCCAATGAATACAATATTCAATCCTTTCCCACATTTCTTATCTTTAATCCCGATGGGCAGGCGGTACACCGGATTGTCGGTGCAAGTGATGCTCCCGAATTTGTCGGACATGTGATGGATGGACTAAATCCCGAAACACAGTATTACACGCTGTTAAAAAAATTCGAGAAAAGACCCCAAGATATTTATACGGCCAAGCAGATGCTGAAAGCAGCAAATATCGCTTACGATGAAAATACTGCACGAAAGGCAGAAAATACCTTAGCGAATTCATTGGGTACGGATGAGTTATTCAAAAAAGAAAATGTCCATATTTTATTGGCAGCTGCCAAATTCACCAATTCAAAAGCTTTTAATCTTATTCGCAACAATAAAGAGAAAATCGATATTCTATTAGAGTCACCAGGTATTGCCAACCGCACCCTGGCTAATGTTGTCGTCAACGAATTATTTCAGATTAAGATTGATGCCAAACATGAACCCAACTGGGATAGTTATCAGAATGAACTCGCTGCAAAATATCCAGACATCGATTTCATCCCGATGTTCAAGAAAATAAAAGCACACTATTACCTTCAGGTGAAGAATTACGTCGCCATGAAGAATACCATCAATGATTACCTTTCGTCAGAAGATTTTACCCCACACCAATTAAATACCTTTGCCTGGACTATTTTTAATAATAGCAGTGATACTGCATGTATTGAATCCGCGTTAAGCTGGAGCAAGAAATCCATCCTTGAGGATCCAAGCAGTGCATTTTTGGATACCTATGCAAATCTGCTCTATAAGAAAGGAGAAAAAGAAAAAGCCATAAAGTGGCAAAACAAAGCGATCGAAATGGCCAGTGAGGACGATCGTCCTATCTATCAAGAAACACTGGACAAAATGATGAAAGGAATAAAAACTTGGGAAAACTAAACCTATCCCGACCAATACGAACGATTAAATTAAAAATCCAAAATACCAACATTATGAAAAAATTGATTTTAATGCTATTTCTAATTCCAACCCTCCTATTTGCGCAGAGCGAAGGGGTCAAATTTGAGCATGGGCTCAATTGGAGTCAGATTAAAGAAAAAGCGGCTAAAGAAAACAAATTCATTTTTGTAGACTGTTTTACAACCTGGTGTGGCCCCTGTAAATATATGTCGAGTACCATCTTCCCACAAGCCAAAGTAGGCGATTTTTTCAATGCTAAATTTGTCAATGCAAAAATTCAGATGGATAAAACTAAGAATGACAATGAAGATGTAAAATCATGGTACGAAGAGGCCGATCGTTTTGCCAAAGAATATAAAGTTAGAGCCTACCCAACTTTTCTGATCTTTGACTCAAAAGGTACCCTTGTGCATCGTATCGTAGGTGGTGGTGAAGCGGACGATTTTATAGCGAAAACACAAAAATCACTTGATCCAAATACACAATATGAAACACTATTGGCAAAATTCAATGCCGACCCAACAAATGTAAACATCGCCAAAAGTATGGCTATAGCTGCCAAAGAAGCTTATGATCAAGAGACACAAGCAAAAGCGGAAGGAGTCGTATTAGCGTCCTTGTCTACGGATCAAATCTTTACAAAGGAGAATGTTAGTTTATTACTTTCAGCGGCGAATGTTGTCGATTCTAAGGCTTTTAATTTAATCAAAGACAATCCTGCTAAATTTGATGTCGTTAGTGAAAAAGTGAAAGCAAATGACTTCCTCTCCCAACTGTTGGTTAGTAATGCAGTAAACACCAAAATTCGTGCAAAGGAAACAGTTGATTTTACGAGCATAGAAAAAGAATTGGCGCAAAAATATCCGACTGTGAATACAGAGAAAGCAAGTCTCGAAATGCAACCACGTTATTATGGTTATACCAAAAATTACCCTGGTTTAAGAGATAGCTTCAATAAATACATTGCAAAATATGGTTCAACCATTACCGCTGCAGAACTAAACAACATGGCGTGGTCCATTTTTGAAAACTGCAATGACCCAGCGTGCCTAAAAGCAGCAGCTGAATGGAGCAAATTATCCAACGAAAAAGAAAAAGATGCACCCATGTATTTAGACACTTTTGCAAACATATTATATCGCCTCGGAGAAAAAGAAAAAGCAATTAAAACGCAAGAAAAAGCGATCTCACTCATTACCGATGCTACTCAAAAAGAAGAATATGTAGCAACATTACAAAAAATGAAAAAGGGTGAAAAGACCTGGCAATAAGAAGATATTCGAATAGTCAATGAATAAAAAAAGCCGCAATCAAATTATTGATCGCGGCTTTTTTATGGAGAACAAGACAGACAATATGTTGAGTCTTTGACTGCTGTCCGCTTATTTTAATTCTTTAATACCCATATTCCAAAGGGCAAAAGCATATTTATCAACTGTACTATTGATCAGGACTTCTGTTGACCTTCCCGCACCGTGACCAGCTTTTGTCTCAATACGAATCAATACAGGATTATCACAAGCTTGTTTTGCCTGTAGTTCGGAAGCAAACTTATAGGAGTGCGCCGGTACCACCCGATCATCATGATCTCCCGTAAAGACCATCGTCGCTGGGTAACAAACTCCAGTTTTCACATTGTGCACCGGAGAATATGCTTTCAGATAGTCAAACATTTCTTTGCTATCATTGACTGTACCATAATCATAGGACCAACCTGCACCAGCTGTGAAGGTATGATAACGCAACATGTCCAAAACACCGACCTCGGGAAGTGCGACCTTGGCTACTTTGGGATCTATTGTCATTGTTGCCCCCACGAGCAAACCACCATTGGATCCCCCCGATAAAGCGGTGTACTCGGGTGATGTATAACCATTCTCCTGAAGATAATGTGCGGCGGCAATAAAATCATTAAACACATTCAACTTATTGAACTGTCTGCCGCCATCATGCCATTTCTGACCATATTCGCCGCCCCCACGTAAATTCGGAACAGCATAAACACCGCCATTTGCCAACCACACCGCAACGGAAGTACTAAAGGCAGGTGTCAAGCTGATATTAAAGCCGCCATAACCATACACAATCGTCGGGTTTTTCCCATTCAAGACAATCCCCTTTTTGTACGTAATAATCATCGGAACCTTTGTACCATCTTTGGATGTGTAGAAAACCTGTTTCGATTCATACTGATCGGAATCAAACTTCACCTTAGGTTTGATATAAAGTGCAGACTGACCAGAATTCACGTCAAACTTATAACTTGAAGAAGGCGTAATGTAATTTGAAAAACCAAAATAGATTTCTTTTTCCTTTTTCTTGCCCGAAAAACCACTCGCTGTGCCTACACCTGGCAATTCTATTTGCCGAATCTTTTTACCGGTATAATCATATTGAATCACCACTGAAACCGCATCTTTCAAATAATTTGCAAAAAGATAACCACCTCCGGTGCTGATCGAAAGCACATTTTCAGTTTCTGGAATAACATCTTTCCAGTTCTCCTTTGCAGGATTCTTCAAATCAACTCTTACCAAACGGTTGTTGGCAGCCTTGTAGTTTGTCTCCAATAAGAAACTATCCCCAATATTGTCAACGACACTTGTATTGGCATCAAAATGATCTTGTAGGCAGACAATCTTGCTATTCGGTTGCTGGAGATCCTGATAATAAAGTTCATTTCCTGTTGTCGTATTTGCAGCTGAAATAATCAGGTAACGTTGATCGTCTGTTAATGAAGCACCGACATAACGTCTCGGTGTTGCAGCACCGCCAAAAACCAATTTATCTGTAGACTGAGCTGTTTTAAGTTTATGGTAGTATAATTTATGTTGGTCTGTTTTTTCAGAAAGTTCAGATCCTTTTGGCTTATCGTAACTCGAGTAATAAAAACCATCGTTTCCTTTCCAAGCAATACCAGAGAATTTGACATCTACTAATGTTTCTCCCACAGGCGCCTTATCTTTGGCATTCAGTACAATGACTTTCCGCCAGTCCGATCCCCCTTCAGAAATAGAATAGGCGACTAAGCTCCCATCCTTTGAAAACGAAACATCGGCCAATGAAGTCGACCCATCTTTCGAGAACGTATTTGGGTCCAAGAAAACTTCTTCTGCTCCTCCCTCCCCTAGTTTACGGTAGAGGACAGCATGTTGCTGCAAGCCATTATTCTTAAAAAAATAAGTGTACTCGCCTTCCTTAAACGGGGTTCCTATTTTTTCATAATTCCATATTTCGGTTAATTGATCTTTTAATTTTGTACGGAATGGAATAGCATTCAAGTAGTCAAAAGTCACTTTATTCTCTGCCTGTACCCAGCTTTTTGTTTCAGCTGAACGATCATCTTCCAACCAGCGGTAAGGATCGGCTATCTTTTCACCCCAAAATTCATCCACGACGGTTCCTTTATTTGTCGTCGGATATGTCAACTGTTGTCCATAACCAGTCGTCGCTGTACCTGCCATACCTATCATCATTAGGATAAGACCAAAATTCTTATTTATCATAAAACCTTATACTTGTTTCAACCAATCTAAGTTTTATTCACTTAGCATTTGAAAATTCAATTTGAGTTGAATATAAACAAATTTATCGACCTCTTACCTACCTTAGGCAGTTTTTTCTCTTCCTCGAATAATAACTAAAAAGCCTAGATTCATCACTTCCCGCTTGTCCTTTACGTTAGCATCCAAACTACCTAAATCAAAGCGAATAAATAAACAAAACATGGGCCGCTCATAGTAGCATTAGACACATTTCTGCAGCGTATATTTTTATCACAACCGAAATTTCTTTAGATTTATTTAAATCTTGAAAATACTATAACCATGTTTAAAAAAGTCATATACCTTTCTTTGTCGATTTCCATTCTTCAAATCGGAATAAGCGAAGCACAACAATTACCTATAGATCAGCAATATCGAGCCACCCCTACCAAGATCAACGATCTTGTCCACACCAAACTCGATGTACGTTTTGACTATACAAACCAATTTCTGAATGGCAAAGAATGGGTCACTTTACAACCCTATTTCTACCCAACAGACTCCCTCCGCCTTGACGCAAAAGGCATGGATATTAAACAGGTATCTTTGGTCAATGGCACACAAATGATTCCCTTGAAATATACCTATGATGATCACTCTCTACTGATTAAGCTCGACCGGAATTACCTTGCAAAGGAGCAATATACAGTATACATCGATTATACCGCAAAGCCCAATTTATTGAAGGCGCAGGGCAGTGCAGCAATCAACGATGCTAAGGGGCTTTATTTTATCAATCCAGATGAACGCACACCCAACAAACCTCGTCAAATATGGACACAGGGCGAGACTGAAGCATCATCAGCCTGGTTCCCGACAATTGATCGCCCCAACCAAAAGACGACGGCTGAAATCTCCATGACCGTTCTTGACAATTACGTCAGTTTATCGAACGGTGCATTGAGCAATCAACAGAAAAATAGTGATGGTACACGTACAGATACCTGGAAAATGGATTTACCACATGCCCCATATCTATTTATGATGGCCGTTGGTGATTTTAAAATCTATCAGGACAAATACAACAATATCCCCGTTGACTACTACCTTGAACCGAAGTATGCACCCTATGCCAAAGATATCTTCGGAAAGACACCGGCCATGATGGATTTTTACAGCAAGACTCTAGGCGTTCCTTACCCTTGGAATAAGTATGCACAGATTGTCTGTCGCGATTATGTCTCAGGCGCCATGGAAAATACAAGTGCAACCCTACATGGTGAACATGTACAAAAGACAAAACGCGAATTGTTGGACGATAATCAGGAGGGAACGATTGCCCATGAACTGTTTCACCAGTGGTTTGGCGATTTGGTAACAGCAGAATCTTGGTCCAATTTGACCATGAATGAATCTTTCGCTACTTTCGGCGAGGTTATCTGGCGTGAGCACGATGGTGGTAAAGATCGTGGCGATAAATCTAGATTTGAAAAACTCCAGTCTTATCTCAAATCGACAAAAAATGGAAAAAGTCCGACTTTAGCCCGTTATTATTATCATGATAAAGAAGATATGTTTGATAATATCAGCTATGCAAAAGGTTCATTGATTCTCTATGCTTTAAAAGAACAAATGGGTGATGAAGCGTTCTATCAATCGCTGAAAAAATATTTGACAGACAATTCCTTTAAAACCGGCGAACCGCAACAGCTCCGTCTAGCGATGGAAGAGGTGACCGGAAAAGACTGGGCTCCGTACTTCAATCAATGGTATTACCAAGGTGGGCATCCAATTTTGAAAATCACGACAAGAAACGGAGAGAACAGTATCATCCTGAATGTAGCCCAAATTCAAGATTCAACCGTGCAGACATTCCAGCTTCCCTTAGCCGTCGATATCTATACGAAAAATGGGAAGATCAGACAGACCTTTCAACTCAACAAGCGGAATGCCCAATTTATGATTCCTTTACCTGCTGCTGTTGAATTTATTGATGTCGATCCCGAAAAAACACTCGTTGGTCAAATTCAAATCGATAAGTCAGATGCCGACTATCTGTATCAATATGAGCATGCACCTTCATTTGCTAACCGCGTCGGTGCGATTGCATACGCCTCAAAAAATCCGACAAATACCATCAGCCAGCAAATCTTAACAAAAGCATTGGCGGATACCGATGCGGATCTTGCTGCAACAGCAATTCAAGGGCTCGATTTAAGCAATCCCACGGTTCGCAAATCAACAGAAAAAACAATCTTGACACTTGCAGAGAAATCCGAAGCCTCTGTCATCCGCGCCTCTGCGATTCAAAAGCTCGCACAGACAAAAGATAAAAAATACAAAAGTCTAATTCTGAACGCTGTAAATGACAAATCTTATATGGTTATCGCAAGTTCAATCATGGCGATAAAAAGTGCTTATCCCGATCAACTTCAGCAGTCTTTGAAGCGCATTGATCCGGATGCCACGGAATATCTAAAGGCGCTCATCACCGAATTATCGAAATCATAGCAAATTATATTGTGGCGGCGAATTTTGTATTCGCCGCCATTTTTTTTAGTTTTGGCCACATGTCAACAAGAACAAAAATTTATTTTGCCTCCGACTTTCATCTTGGATCTTACCCCTTGGAACGTTCACGGGAAAGGGAGCTGCAAATTATACAGTGGCTGGACCAGATCAAAACAGATGCTGCACAGCTCTATCTTGTTGGTGATATTTTTGATTTCTGGTTTGAATATGCCACGGTTGTCCCGAAAGGCTATATCCGCTTTTTGGGTAAATTAGCCGAAATTTCGGATCTCGGCATTCCCATTACTTTATTTAAAGGAAACCACGATATGTGGATGTTTGACTACCTCAAAAAGGAATTAAATGTTCAGATCATCGACAATGAGCTGGAATTAAAACTCAACGGAAAACACTTTTATATTCACCACGGCGATGGATTAGGTTCGGGTGATTACAAATACAAGGTACTCAAGAAAGTATTTCGGAGCCGTCTCTGCCAATGGTTATTTGCGCGGTTGCACCCAAATTTTGGAATCGGAATCGCGACACGCTGGTCCAAACATAGTAGGCTTTCGAATAATGAGGACGAAAAGTTTTTGGGTGAAGACAAAGAATGGCTGATTGGCTATGCAAAGGAGCTGGAGTCAACCCAACATCACGACTATTATATCTTTGGCCATAGACATCTTCCCTATGATGTTGAACTCAACTCCAATAGCCGTATTCTAAATTTAGGGGAATGGATCAATTACCATACCTATGCAGTATGGGATGGTGAAACTTTACGTTTGGAAAAATGGGCGAGCAAATCCTAATTTCTTTATCCGATTGCCTGAACGGTTACCACTTTCTAACGCCTGAAAGTGCTGTAAAATTGGAGCAGGTCAGTAAGAAAATCACAGCGAAAAGAAATAGCCTGCTGATCGAACAGGACAAAATTCAAAAAAATCTCTATTTTCTGGCTTCCGGATTAGCCCGCGTTTACTACGAGACGGCCAACCGTCAGATTACCTTGGATTTCGTTTCACCCGGTGGAACGCTCATATCCATGAATAGTTATGTCCATGATACCCCGGGTTATGAAAACATAGACCTTTTGGAGGACAGTGTTGTTTATCAGATAGACCAAAAGCAACTTTTTGATCTCTACGAAAGTGATATTGCCATTGCCAACTGGGGAAGAAAGATGGCTGAACTTGAATTTATCAAGACCGAGCAACGAACCATGTCCAAGCTCTTTAATACTGCCCAAGAGCGCTATGCCGAGTTACTTCAAAAATACCCTCAATATATTCAACGGATCAAACTTGGTTACATCGCCTCCTATCTCGGTGTCAGTCAGGTTACCCTAAGCCGGATTCGCGCAAATATTCACACAAATTTTTAACATTTGTAAAAATTATTATCGCCCTAAAGCCGGATCTTTGTATCGAAACAAAAAATCAAAAAAGATATGAACTGGGTATTTTTAATATTGGGTGGATTATGTGAAATCGGCTTTACGACCTGCTTAGGTAAAGCCAAAGATGCGACCGGAAATGCGCAATGGCTCTGGTACGGTGCCTTTGTCGTATTCTTATTTGCAAGTATGGGCTTATTGATCAAAGCTACACAGACACTTCCCTTAGGCACAGCTTATGCTGTTTGGACCGGAATAGGTGCAGTAGGCACAGTTTTAATGGGGATCATCTTCTTTAAGGAGCCTGCAGATTTTTGGCGCATATTCTTTATTTTCACGCTGATTGCTTCCATCGTGGGACTAAAAGCAGTTTCCTCTCATTAATAGCAGGCTAGGTTGTTTAAAAGCAACAAAATTTCCTTACTTTTGTACACTCAATAGTAATCTAGGTCATACATTCCTAGAAGAAGCATTTTTGATATATGTTAGATAAATTACAAGCGATAAAAGAAAGATGGGAAGAAGTGGAAGCTGAATTGAGCAACCCTGATACCATGCAAGATATGAAACGTTTTGCCAAATTGAATAAAGAGTACAAAGATTTGGGCAAAATCGTGGATCAGTACCATATTTACAAAAATATGGTGAGTAATATTGATACCAATAAGGACATCATCATGAACGAGAAGGATCAAGAACTTCGTGAGATGGCTAAAGAGGAATTGGATCTTTTATACGTAGCAAAAGAAGAAAAAGAAGAAGAAATTCGCTTAATGTTGATTCCTAAGGATCCTGAAGATGCGAAAAATGCCATTATCGAAATTCGTGGTGGATCAGGTGGTGATGAAGCAGCCTTATTCGCTGGCGACCTTTACCGCATGTACACACGTTATTTCGAAACCAAAGGCTGGCGCAACGAAGTAATGGACGTTACCGAAGGAACTTCTGGCGGTTATAAGGAGGTGATCTTAAAAGTCATCGGTGAAGACGTTTACGGACAATTGAAATACGAATCAGGTGTACATCGTGTACAACGCGTTCCGGATACGGAGACACAGGGTCGTGTACATACTTCTGCAGCATCTGTTGCAGTTCTTCCTGAAGCTGAAGATGTCGATGTTGAGATCAATCCGGGTGATATTGAATTACAGACATCCCGTTCAGGTGGTGCTGGTGGACAGAACGTCAACAAGGTTGAAACAAAAGTGCAGTTGACGCATAAACCAAGTGGTATCGTTGTGGTTTGTCAGGTAGAACGTTCCCAATTAGCCAACCGTGAGTTAGCGATGGAGATGTTGCGGAACAAACTTTACGAGCTCGAGTTGAACAAAAAGAACGGCGACATCGCTGCAAAAAGAAAAACTTTGGTATCTACTGGAGACCGTTCGGCAAAAATTCGTACCTATAACTACCCACAAGGTCGCGTAACGGAGCACCGTATTGGAATGACGATGTACAACTTACCGGCAATTATGGACGGTGATATTCAAGGTATTATCGATGCATTGCAGTTTGCGGAGAATGCAGAGAAGATGAAAGACGGTCAAGTAGATTAGTTTTTTTTTCAAAAAATCTTTGCAGATACGTAAACAAACGCTATATTTGCACACCTTCTGAGGAGAAGGGTTGAGGTCTGGTAGTTCAGCTGGTTAGAATACATGCCTGTCACGCATGGGGTCGCGGGTTCGAGTCCCGTCCAGACCGCTTCAAAAGAGAGAGAAATCTCATACGTTCTTTAACAAATAAGTTTTTAAGATTTTTAGGTCTGGTAGTTCAGCTGGTTAGAATACATGCCTGTCACGCATGGGGTCGCGGGTTCGAGTCCCGTCCAGACCGCCAAAAATTATTAAAAACAATCCTTAAGATTTTAGGTCTGGTAGTTCAGCTGGTTAGAATACATGCCTGTCACGCATGGGGTCGCGGGTTCGAGTCCCGTCCAGACCGCTAAAATTTTAAAAACACATTGTTGGTCTGGTAGTTCAGCTGGTTA
>NZ_DIJR01000036.1:32766-34488 GCF_002421245.1 Sphingobacterium sp. UBA5639 | reverse complement strand
CGAGTCCCGTCCAGACCGCCAACAAGAAAAGCATCATTTATAATTAAATGATGCTTTTTTTTTGCCTTAACAATACAACAACTATTATTTTTTCAATTCGTACTGAAGTGCTCCAGAAGGGCAATGCTTGATCTGTTCAATCAATTCCGCTGTACTGGCATTTTGCGCTGTGATCCAAGGCCTATCTTTCGGATGATACACATTTGGGAGACTCTTCACGCAAACCGCAGCATGTGCACAGCGTTCAGGTATCCAAAGAACGGTTATCTCTCCATTTGGATGTGGATATCTAACTATTTTTTCCATAATTCCATCTCTCTTTAGCAATTTATATTTTAAGAACTAATAACGATAAGAACAATTTTGTTTTAAGAATTGGCTTTTCGCTTTTTAATCATACTGCTCACCCGGTAGATCATAAAAATACCGATGATAGAGAGCAGAATCACACTCATCCCCAATGTAGGATAATGTTCCAAGGGGCTTTCTTTTGTTTCTTGAACAATGATTACACCTGCTAGCGAAGCTGCCACACCTCCTGCCAGCTGCTGCAACGATGAACTGATACTCATAAATGCACCCCGATCTTTCATCTCCGGAACAGCCGTGATCAAAGCGGAAGAAGGCGTCATCCGACTTAAAATGCCCGCCATCATTAAAATGTTTAAGATAACAACAATATAAAATGGAGTAACGCCTAGGTTCGTGTAGATAAATACGACAACCATGAGCCAAAGGGAAGCGAACGCGAAAATCTTAAACTTATCGTAACGATCGCTCAATTTCCCGACGATAGGCATAATAATCAATGAAGCGATACCCGAAATCATAAACAACATCGGCAGCTGCTCGTGGCTAACTTTGAGGTTATTGACTGCAAAAGCACTTCCAAAAGGCATCATCATATAACCTCCAATGGATAGCAAGGCTGTTGCAGCAAAGCCGATACGATATTCTCGCTGTGAAAAAGTCAGCCAAAGGTGCTTTAACGCAGATTGATGTTTCTGAAGACCGATATGTGCTGTAATCGGAATGAGTTTAATTGCAATGATAATGACAATAATTAAAGCCATCACGGCAATCCATAAAAAGGCACTATGCCAGCCCCAATTGTTTGCGATATACAGACCTATCGGAATGCCTAGGACCTGGCTGGCGCCAAAGCCCATCTGTACAAAGCCCATCACACGTCCACGTTGCTGAAGCGTAAAGATATCGGTGATAATAGCCATGGAGATCGAACCAATGACCCCTCCAAAGAGGCCCGTGATAATTCGAGCAGCGACCAAAGTCCAATAATCGTTGGCAAAACTACAGCAGAAAGTTCCGATAATAAAGCCAGAATAGAAAAAAAGCAGCAGCTTCTTTCGATCAAAACGATCGGCAAAGCCCGCGGTAAGCAGCCCCGAAGCACCCGCGCTAAAAGCATAGGCCGAAACCGCAATGCCAAATTGAGCTGGTTTGAGATCGATGGCTTTCATCAGGATATCCCCCATCGGTGACATCACCATAAAATCAAGCACGACCGTAAATTGTGTCATGGCCAATAAAAAGACCACCAGTTTTTGGTATGCCGTAAAAGGCGCATTATCAAGTTTATTTATTTCCATACTGTCCGGTTTGCCTCGGTTTAAACTGGCCTAAAAATACAGAAGTGCGCGAACATTATATGTAATAAGTTTGCAAAATTATCGCCCGAGACCTTACCTTACCTTACCTTAC
>NZ_DIJR01000036.1:0-32613 GCF_002421245.1 Sphingobacterium sp. UBA5639 | reverse complement strand
ACCTTACCTTACCTTACCTTACGTGAAACGAAACGATCGCACTATTTAATCTTATCCTAGGTCGCCAACAAAAAAACCAGCACCTGTTTGACAGGTGCTGGCTCAATATGCGATTAAAAGCAAATTATTCAGCGATAACAGCAAATTCAGCTCCGGAAGCATAATCATCACCTCGTTGGGAGTTAAGTCCTGTAAAGCGGATATAACGTCCTTTCACAGGCTTTTCGAATCGAACAGTTTTTAATTTTTTATTCCGTTCAAAAGATCCGGACATCACATCTTCCCAGTTCTTCCCATCTTTACTCACCTGGATCTTATAATCCTTGATATCACCATTCGGTCCATCCTGTCTTGGTAGAAAAGTGAAGCCCTTAATTGTTTTGCTACTTCCAGCATCAAAATCAACCCAATGTGGATACTGTGCTACGGTAACCGAATACATCGTATGCCAAATCGAGGAAGGATCTCCATCCAATAGGTTCTTGGCATCCCCTTCACCAGTCTCCTGACTTGAAGCAAAAACAACCTCCATTGGAATGGTTTCGATTTTAGTGTATTGTTGTGTTACCTTCAATTTTTCATTTTGCTGATACCAAGCCGTTACTGTACCACCGGCGCGTAAGTCAAAAGGCGCTTTATAGACACTTGCCTTTGCATTGTTCAAACTGTATAATACGGTCTCATTTTTATTTCCCGATTGAATAGAAACTTCTCCATTTGAACTTCTTGCCAACGAAATGGGCGCGTCACCGGCAGTCGCTACCTGAGCCTTTGCTATCATATCATTGTTCTGAATCGGACGGATAATGAAACCGATAGCCGTTGGTACTGCTTTCACACGGTCCTTTTCTAACGGTGGTCCTTGTCCACAGCTATTACCACCAAGTCCTGTCACGGCTGCATCAAGATGCACGTGTACGCCCGAACTCTTTGGTAATTGATAAGGGTGCGGTGCAAAGGTCAACTCAAGCTCACTATAATCCAAAGCGGATGTTGATAAATGCTCCTTCGCAACAAAAACAACTCCCTGTCCAGCATTATTTGTCAATGCTGTCCAACGCACATCCTCATTGTTGCTCATATTTTGCGGATTAGGCCATGGCACGAACTGATCTTTTACAGTGCTTTTGTGCAATTCAATAAATTGTGCTGTCTTCCGATCAGCATAATTATTGATCGGCCCACGTCCATAATAACTATAATTGCCATACTCGGTCGGCAATTGCAAAGCATATCCCAATCGAGCTAATACGACACTTGCATTATTGGATGTAATACTCGACGACAATTCAATAGAGCCATCCTTATAGATTGTCCAGATCTGATTGCTTGTAAATTTAAAATCATCTTTGCCAAAAGGCTTATCTGTATGCTCTTTAAGCGTGTAGGTTCCCGAAGTTCCCCCCAACAAAGACGCACCATATGGAGCTTGTGATTCGATGGTAAATGCCAATACAACTGTTCCATCTTTCTTGGTATAACTGTTTGACGACAAAACCTTATGTTTAAGGTTATGTAATCCTTTTTCAAACCATTGTTGGTAAGCCCAGTTGTCATTGTCAACCGGAGCACGTAGTGCATCCAATTTTGGGCCTTCGCCATCGCGGATAACTTGTTTACCGCCATATGTTAGATTATATATCGAGCCTGTTTTATTGTCAAACTTCGCGATAAACTGATCTCCCTTCACCACCTGCAAATCACCTTCTTTGGAAAGCAACGGAGCCGCCCCTTGCGCAACAGATGAAATCAACGGTTTATTTTCAGCCGCTTTGACAAACAGTTGTTCCTCCATTTGAACAAAACCTTTGGCCGCCCAAGGTCGATCTGTATTGAGAATAAACTGTACTTTTACAAAATACTCCGATCCCGCATCTAACTGCGCATAATTTATCGGCAATATAAGCTGCTTGCGTTGGCGCGCTGTCGGCAAATCAGCGGCACTGATTGTACCTGCACTATTTTTTACTTCTACCCCATCCTTATATAGCGACCATTGAACCTGATAATCGGATAGATCTTTAAAATAATTTTTATTGAAAAGCTCAATTTTCCCCTGTTGAATATCAACAGCCTTTACGCCCGCATTTTGGTACACTTTCTTGACCTCAAAATACTGTGGTTTAGGTTTCATATCGGCAAAGATCAACCCATTATTGACAAAGGTTCCATCATTGGGTTTGTCTCCAAAGTCGCCGCCATAAGCGAGAAAGCGTTCGCCGGTCTTCTTATCGTAATAATACATGGCCTGATCAATCCAATCCCAAATGGCACCGCCCATAAAGAAGTTGGTCGATTCGATGGCTTCCCAATAATCAATTAGGTTACCAACGGCATTACCCATGGAATGTGAATACTCCGAGATATGAAATGGATATTTCAATTTGTAAGTGCCTTTTACAGCTCCTCTTACCCAGTCTATTGAGGGGTATTGATTGGAGCCCATATCAACGATTGTATTGTTACGCTCGTATTGAACAGGTCTTGACGTATCGATTTTCTTGATAGCCTGATAGGCGGCCACGAAATTATCACCCGGACCGGCTTCATTTCCTAAAGACCAGATAACCACTGCCGGATGGTTGATGGTCGAATGCACCATCTCGATATTACGGGCTACATGGGCATTTTTCCATTCAGGAACATGAGAAAGAGACTCTTTGCCATAATAATATTCATGGCTTTCGATATTGGCCTCATCCTCGAGATAAATTCCATATTTATCGCATAAATAATACCAATAAGCAGGTTCTGGATAATGCGAATTCCGGACATGGTTGATATTCGCCCGTTTCATTAATTTCACCTCAGCTTCCATCTGTTCTCTGGTCACTACTTTGCCATGTTCAGGATTGGTTTCATGACGGTTGACGCCTTTCAGTTTCACCGTCTTACCATTGACATAATAATAACGTCCGGCCAAGCCAAATTCATCATCCGCAGCCTTGGTATCTTTAATCTCAACCTTTCTAAATCCAACATAGGTAGAAATAGTCTCAACCGTTTTGTTCTTTTTATCCTTCAATTCAGCCACCAAAGTATACCGATAAGGTAATTCGGCAGACCATTTATCCGGATTTTTGACGTTTAACGTTGCTGCTATACTATTAGAAATTTGACCATCCAGGGCTGGCACAGCTGATGAAGCTTCTGTCTGATCAACAAGGGTATTCTCGTCACTGTATAGTTTATTTTTATAAAGTGAATAAACTACTTTATATCCTTCAGCTTTCTTATTACCCAGATTGCGTACAGTACTCGTAATTTTCAACGAACCATTTTCGTAATTGCTGTCCAAGTCTGGAATGGCCGCTAAATCGCGAATCTGAACTTTTGGCGTTGAAGTAAGCGAAACATCCCGAAATATCCCGGGCAATCTAAACATATCCTGATCTTCCAAAAAGGAAGCGTCCGAACTCCGGTAAACTTCAACAGCCAACACATTTTCAGCACCCTTTTTTAAGTAAGGCGAGATATTGAAAGATGCGACGTTTCTGGAATTTTTTGAAAATCCGACATATTTGCCATTTATCCACAGGTAGAAAAAGGAGTCTACACCATCAAAATTGATAAATACCTCACGACCGTCCCAATGAGTAGGTACTGTAAAGTTACGTCGGTACGATCCCACTTCATTACGGTAGACATAAGTTGTCCAATCTTGGGCTGGCGTCCGCATAACTCCCCCGCGCCAATCATCGACCTTTACTTGATGATGAAAGATCACACGTTGATTGGTATAAATAGGTACACCATATTTTAAGCTTCCATCCTTCTGTATACCATAAATATTCCAGCTCATAGGGACTGGAACAGATTCCCAGGCACCCACATTATAATTCGGATCATAAAAGTCCTTTGGTCGCTCTTCCGGGGTCTTTACCCAGTTAAACTTCCAGGATCCATTGAGCGAAAGCCAATAGTTACTATGCTCGGGAAGTACTTTTCGCGCACTTTCTACGTTCTGAAAGGAGAAGAACGACGCATGCGGCAACTCCTTATTAAGTGATAATAATTGAGGCGATTCCCATTCATTCCCTTTTGGAGCCGTTGTGGCTCCATACTGGAAACCGTCGATAGATGACGTAATCGTTTGCCCTATCGTGACGGTAGTGTCCAGCGACAGCAATGAGGCTAGAATCGTTGAAAAAATAACAGAGTTTCTTAACATAATGTAATTAAGCAATTTAGTCCAGGAAACCAAATGTAACTTCATTTTGTAGTAATAACAAGCAGATTATTAAAGCACTCGATTGCGAAACTTTTTCGATACAAAAAAGATCATATCGAACTTTAAAATTGTTCTATAGGTTCTCCATTTGAGGATCGTACATAAAACAATGTAAAAACGTAAAAAATTGACCCGGCGAAAAATAACGATGTCCTCCCAAAAGAAGCTGATTCCAATAAAAAACAAATGCTTTCGGTTTCAAGGAATAAGCCTTATTTTTGGGGATAGATTTCACTTTAAACAAATAAAAGTTTACGTTTGAAAATATTTCGAAGAATTTTATTTTTCAAAGGGTTACAATTTAAGCATTAAGGTATTAATAGGTGAGTAAATTCAGTAAATCAGTCCTGCTAGAAAATGATGAGCAAATCATTGAAGGCATCAAAGACGGCAACAGCTTGGCGATAGATGCTATCTACAAGCGGTACTATCCGTCTATAAGCCATATGATCTTGCAAAACAATGGAAGTGAGGATGAAGCGAAAGATATTTTTCAAGAAGCTGTCATTGTGCTCTACGATAAAGTTTCCAAAGGGAACTTTGAGCTCAGCAGCAAACTTAAAACATATCTTTACTCGATTTGCAGAAGGCTTTGGCTTAAGCAACTCAATCGTGCTGGTTTTGGCAACAGTGACATTAGCGGTTATGAAGATTCCTTATTTGAGGAAGAAGATCTACAACAGCATCAAGAACTTGAAAAGAAGTTCGACCAAATGGAACTTGCCTTAGAGAAAATGGGAGAACCTTGTAAGACAATCTTACATGATTTCTACATCTTAAACCATTCGATGCAGGACATCTGTGATAAATTTGGTTATACCAATACAGATAATGCCAAGACTCAGAAGTATAAATGCCTACAACGGCTGAAAAAAATATTTTTTTCAACAGATTAAAATTAGTGTAACACCATGGGAACAATGAATCAAAAAGAATTTTTCGAATTAGCAGACCAGTATCTTCGCGGCGAATTATCGGCCGAAGAAAAAGCTGCATTTGAATCTTTTTGTGCTGATCAGCCCTCCTATGCTGCCCAATTACAACAACACCGCGAATTTGTTGCCAATATGAAAGAAACCAGTCAACGGCTGGATTTCAAAAATGCTTTAGCACAATCAGCAAAAGAATACCATAAAACCCAAAACAAACCCGCAAAGGTAGTTCCTATAAAACAATCAGCGGTAATTTCACTTTGGGAACGCATCAAAGCAAGTTCTTTAGTGGCTGCAGTGGTAGCGGTATTTGCAGTATTTGGCACATTATGGCTGAGCGGTTATTACAGCAACCTCGAGAAAGCATCTTCCGATTACAGTGCATTACGTAGAGACATGAACAATGTCAAAAAGAACGTCAACGCACACAACGCTGCTATCAGGGATATCAATGACAAAAAATCTGTAAAAGGTACCGAAAGCCAGTTTGGTGCAACAGGATTTATGTTGACGACAGATGGCTATGTCGTCACCAATTACCATGTCATTAGCGGGGCTGATTCGATCTATTTACAAAATAGTAAAGGCGAATCGTATAAAGCACAAATCGTACACACCGATCCAAGCAAAGACTTGGCGATCTTATACATCGCAGATAAGACCTTTAAGAAAGCTAAAAGCTTACCTTACACGTTCAAAACGTCGACTTCAGATCTTGGTGAAGATATTTATACGATCGGGTTTCCTCGGGACGAAGCAGTATATGGTCAGGGATACCTAAGTTCATCAACAGGTTATGCCGGTGATACCATCGCTTATCAGATCTCCGTACCTGTCAATCCAGGTAACAGTGGCGGTCCGGTATTGGATAGCAGAGGTAATGTGATTGGTATTATTTCCGGAAAACAACGTGGCATAGATGGTGCCGCCTTTGCAATCAAAACGAAATCAATCTTGAACGCCTTAGCGGACATACCAAGTGATTCACTGGTTACCGGTCTTAAGATCAACAAAAAGAATAGCTTGGCAGGTTTACCAAGAACAGAACAAATCAAGAAAATGCAAGACTATATCTACATGGTTAAAGTCTATTAGGAGGCATTTAGAACTTATAAAAAAGGCAACGTTTTTCAACGTTGCCTTTTTTTGTTCTTTAATTCCAAGGGCTTACTCCCTATAGATTAGGCTGTGGCGTCGTTCTCAAATACGGTTTGATCTCTTTGAAGCCTTTTGGAAATTTAGCAGGAATATCTTCTGTCTTAATCGCTGGCACAACAATAACATCTTCACCATGCTTCCAGTCAGCGGGCGTAGCGACTTGATAATCGGCAGTTAACTGTAAAGAATCAATGACCCGTAAAATTTCATCAAAATTACGACCTGTTGATGCTGGATAGGTCAGCGTCAATTTGATCTTTTTGTCAGGACCGATAATAAATACGGAACGTACGGTCGCTGTTGCGGAAGCATTTGGGTGGATCATATCGTACAATTCGGATACATGATGATCTTCATCAGCAATAACCGGAAAATTCACTTCGGTATTTTGCGTTTCATTGATATCCTTAATCCAATTCAAGTGATCGTTTACATTATCGACGCTTAGCGCAATGGCCTTCACACCTCTCTTGTCAAATTCAGATTTCAATTTTGCCGTACGGCCCAACTCAGTTGTACATACCGGCGTATAATCTGATGGGTGCGAAAAGAAAACGACCCAGCTATCTTTGATATAATCGTGAAAGTCTATTTCACCAATGGTTGTTTGCGCTTTGAAATTTGGCGCTTCATCCCCTAATCTTAAACTCATAATCTTATTTTTTAAATGTGTTTAAATTATATAGTCTACAAATATAGTAGATTAAATTTAGCAAACAAGTAATTCTTCAATTTTTTAAATTGAAATGAAAAAACTAAACTTAATCCAATTGAAAGTAAGGATTTTACAATTATAAACAAAATGAAAACCAACATGCCCCTTGCTACTTGTCCGCCCTACCCTGGCCATTACTTTCCAAAATGCTTATAATGATTAGCTCAAGTAGTTTAAAAAGTAATTTGCTATATTACTATGCTTGCATAATATATATTTTGTATATTTGAGTATGTTGGTACACCGAGCTCATAAAATGATTGTGAGTTGGGAGGAAACTTTTTGACAGCAAACCTTATTATATATACGTTATCGGCTTGGTAACTGATGAACCAAAAAACTGAAATGCCATGAATTTTGAATTAAGCGAAGAGCATAAAATGATCCGCGACGCAGCGCGGGAATTTGCCCAGGAGCTAAAGGCTGGGGCAATCGAGCGCGATGAAGCCGCAAAATTTCCAACAGATTTTGTCAAGCAAATGGGCGAACTAGGGTTTATGGGTATCATGACCCCCGAAGCTTATGGCGGAGCTGGAATGGATACGTTGGCCTATGTTCTTGTGCTCGAAGAAATTGCCAAAATTGATGCCTCAGCGGCCGTTATCGTATCCGCCCACAATTCCCTGGTATTATATGGACTCAATGCTTATGGTACAGAGGAACAAAAACAAAAGTACCTGATTCCTTTAGCGAAAGGTGAAAAACTTGGTGCTTTTGCGTTGTCAGAACCTGAAGCTGGTTCGGACGCCTCCTCACAGCATACCACCGCCGAAGATAAGGGGGATCACTATCTCCTAAATGGTACAAAAAATTGGATCACCAATGGTGGCCATGCCGATATCTATCTTGTCATTGCACAGACACATCCTGAAAAAGGCCACAAAGGAATCAATGTATTGATTGTTGAAAAAGGGCTGCCGGGATTTACCATTGGTCCTAAAGAAAACAAATTGGGTATCCGTAGTTCCGATACCCATTCACTCCTATTTTCCGATGTTCAGGTTCCCAAGGAAAACCGTATCGGAGAAGATGGCTTCGGATTTAAACTTGCTATGAAAACACTCGATGGCGGTCGCATTGGGATTGCGGCACAGGCCTTAGGAATTGCTGCGGGTGCCTATGACCTTGCTTTGGCTTACTCAAAAGAACGAAAGACCTTTGGAAAACCGATTTCGGATCATCAGGCCATACAGTTTAAATTGGCCGACATGGAAGTTGATATCGAGGCAGCTCGACTTTTGACGTATAAAGCTGCCTGGACGAAAGACCAGGGGCTTCCTTACGGTAAAGAAGCTGCCATGGCCAAACTGCATGCATCTGAAGTTGCCATGAAACACACTGTCGAAGCTGTACAGATCCACGGTGGCTACGGTTACGTAAAAGAATATCATGTCGAGAGGTTAATGCGCGACGCAAAAATCACGCAAATATATGAGGGAACTTCTGAGATCCAACGTCTGGTGATTGCCCGTGAGATCCTGCGCTAAGGTCTCCGTCATGCAATGAACCCAAAAAGTTAAACACTTTTTTAGGACATTGCATGACGGAGAGCTTTATTAATCTAAAGACTCTTCAATTTGTTATCGATCATAGCAAGATATTGATAATCCTGAAAGGCAAAGCTTGCCGTTTCTGCCATCGCCAGATTCAAAATAAACTTTGCTTTACGAAGTAAATTCTCCTGATTGCCATCTGTAGCATTCAACCCATCAAATAACAACGTTAAAGCCAATGGATGTAGTTGATGAATTTGAAGATCTGTTTTGAGATATGCCGAAAGTTCATTTTCGGAAAGATTTAAAAAATAGGTCCTACTCTTTTCGAAGAATTTCTCATAAGCATCTTCAAATACTGCTGGATCAGTCGGCTCCGTAAAAGCATCATGCCCTTCTGTCCATATGCGAAGAAATTTACCAATTTCTTCGATCCAATTCATCAATACATCTTTCTTAAAACTTAATCCCATGATCTATGCTTATCTGATCTGTCCATTTCCGCGGACAATCCACTTCTCTGTTACCAATTTTTCCAATGCAAATGGTCCACGGGCATGTAATTTTTGGGTCGAGATACCTATTTCCGCACCCAGACCAAACTCACCTCCGTCCGTAAAACGTGTAGATGCATTGGCATATACCGCGGCAGCATCCACTGTATTCAAAAATTGTTCAATATGGAGTTCACTGGAAGAAACAATACATTCCGAATGTTTGGAAGAATATTTTGCGATATGCTCCAAAGCTTCGTCCAAACTGGTGACCGTCTTTATTGAACACTTCAAATCTAAAAATTCTCTTCCAAAATCGGCTTCATCTGCGCGCTTTAAATTTGAAAAATGTTGACCCTGTAATACCTCATAAGCTGTAGGGTCCGCGAAAACTTCCACCTGAGCATCTTCAAAATAAGTTTTCAATTTCGTTAGGAACTCGGCAGCAACAGCACGATCGACCAAAACAGTATCTAAAGAATTACACACCGATGGCCTGGAAATTTTAGCATTGGCAACAATTTTCGCTGCCATATCCAAATCTGCTGTACGGTCCACATAAGTATGGCATACTCCTGCTCCAGTTTCAATAACTGGTACTTTAGCGTGTTCCCTGACATAATCGATCAGCGACTGTGAACCCCGTGGTATGATAATATCCACGAATTGAGTAGCTTCCAATAATTCCGAAACATGCTTCCTATCAACAGGCAACAGTTGCACAATAGTTGTTGCAATACCATACTGCTCCAAGACAGCATGGATCACTTTCAACAACGCCTCGTTGGTGTGTAACGCGTCCGAACCACCGCGCAATAGACAAACGTTACCCGACTGAATACACAATGCAGCAACATCTATCGTCACATTAGGTCGCGATTCGTAGATGACCCCAACGACTCCGAGTGGAACCGTAATTTTCTCGATCTCCAATCCATTTGGCAATATCTTTTTTAGTAATAACTGATCTGTTGGATCTGCCAACTGAGCGATCTGCTTAACACTGTCAGCCAAACCTTTTAGACGATCGCTATTGAGCAAAAGACGATCCTTTTTGGGGTCGTCATCAGCCATACGATCCAAATCAATCTTATTGGCTTTTAATACATCAGTAGTATGTGCGATAAGACCTTCTGCGATGGCATTTAAAATAGTTATTTTGGTATCAGGAGCCAGTTGTTGCAAAATTTGTTTTGCTTTGGCCGCCGCCTGAAGTTGGTTTAAGATGGATTCACTCATAATAATACAATATCATTTGCATGTGCAATTTCTACATTTTTTTTACTGGTCTGGGACAAAGCGGATGAATCCATCTTCGCGCGGGCAACGGCAACAGTTAAGCCTTCTAGATTGACAATATTTAACACTTCTCCTTTTTCAAAATGCTCGACGATACGGGTTACCCCCACAGCGAGTAAACTTTTGTGCTTCAATAATGCTTCCTCCGCTCCACGATCAACCATCAATTCCCCTTTTATTAAACTTCCACTCGCGAGCCATTTCTTGCGGGAAGAGATCTTCTTACTTTGAGCCAGACACAATGTGCCAGTCTCGTGCTTAACCGCTTTTTGTATCGCCTCCTCGGTTTGCATACTAAAAATCACCACAGCAATCCCCATTTGATTGGCCAATCGGGCAAAGTTCAATTTCGAGGTCATTCCCCCTAATCCTACGGAAGATTTATCCTTCCTTGCCAGCCCTAAAATATCCCGGTCAATTGTTTCAATTTGCGGTATAATCTTGTTGTTTGCATCCAACACACCAGGAACGGAAGTGCTAAACAGTAATTTTTCGGCACCAAAACCAACAGCAATCAAGGTTGCCAGCTCATCATTATCTGAAAACTTCAGTTCTTTATTACTCACCACATCATTTTCATTTGCGATTGGAATAACATTGTTCCGCCACAATTCCTCATACGTATTTTTCAATTGTAGAAATTGATCCCGATTGGAAAAGTGATGTCGCTCACATAAACTCTGCGCCAATGAAATTTTAAACGGTCGGAAATAAGTAGAATACGTATTAATCAATATAGGGTTCCCAATTGCAGCAGCTGCTTTGCGTTCGGATAGCGTTCCTGTGTAGCTGGGCAGAAAACGTTTACCGGCAGCAACAGCACCTGAAGAGACCAAGACGATATTGTATTTCTTTTGTAAGGAAGCAATTTGCCTAGCGATCTCCAAAACAATACGTTCATCAACTTCTCCCTCTTTCGTGGTAATAGAAGCCGATCCAAATTTGACAACGAGAATTGGCTTTTTCATTTTTTAGTATGTTTTAGTTTAGATTTGAGCACTAATTTACTGAGAAGAATTTGATTTACGCAAAATATGTTAACAATTGAACAATATAGTTCAATCGTTAACCTTAGGAAGTACGGCCCAATCTATTAGGTCCAGGAGCATTCGTGTACCCGGCGTTTATCCCGTAGGAAATTTTACTTTGGCAGAATGCTGCGGAAAGCACAAAAAACAGTATTATGCTGTAGATTAAATGTTTCATATGTAGCCAATTTATTTACAATTGCTACAAATATGGACGGTGGAATCTTAATTTATACGCTATTTAGCGTCGTTTAACAAATCTTAAATTGATTAACAATAACTAAAACCGACTTCCTTTACGAAGGGAATCGCTCTTCATAGAGCTTCTCCAAGGAGAACATTTCATCACGATATTTCGCTGCTTCCAAGAAATCCATTTCTTTCGCTGATTTATCCATTTTCTTCCGTACGTTATCGATCGCTTTCTTCAGATCCTTCTCACTGAGATACTGCATCACTGGATCAGCTGCAATGGCCTGCGACGGATCAGGTTCAACATAAATTTTAGGTTCAATACCCGAGAAATCAGCAACAGAAGTCTGCTCTAAGATCTCCTCTCTTGTTTTGCCCACAGTACGCGGTGTAATGCCATGTTCCAAGTTATATTTCATCTGCTTGTCTCGGCGACGATTGGTTTCATCTATTGTGACGCGCATGCTATCCGTCATTTTATCCGCATACATAATAACCCGACCTTTATCATTCCGGGCCGCGCGACCAATTGTCTGAATAAGCGATCGTTCGGAACGCAGAAAGCCCTCCTTATCCGCGTCGAGAATAGCAACAAGCGTGACCTCCGGCAAATCAAGCCCCTCACGAAGTAAATTCACCCCGACCAGGATATCAAATTCACCCAAGCGGAGCCCCCGCAAGATTTCAACCCGCTCCAAGGTTTTAATTTCAGAGTGGATATAACGGACTTTTAAGTTCAGCTTGGTCATATATTTGGAAAGTTCTTCAGCCATGCGTTTGGTCAATGTAGTAGCCAAAACACGTCCTCCCTCTTTAATGGTCTTATCGACTTCTTCCAAGAAATCATCGACCTGATTAATCGCTGGTCGTACTTCAATAATTGGATCCAGAAGTCCTGTTGGGCGAATGACCTGCTCAACGACAACACCTTCGGTCTGCTGCAGTTCGTAATCGCCCGGAGTCGCCGATACATAAATCGTCTGATTTGTCAAGGATTCAAACTCCGGAAAGTTTAAAGGTCTATTATCCAAAGCCGCGGGCAACCTAAACCCATGTTCTACCAAGGAAACTTTTCGCGATCGGTCACCTCCATACATCGCACGTAATTGCGGTAAGGTCACGTGACTCTCATCAATGACCAACAGGTAATCTTCCGGAAAATAATCCAGCAAACAGAACGGACGCATCCCCGGTTGTCTACCATCAAAAAAGCGGGAATAATTTTCAATCCCCGAACAATAGCCCAGTTCACGCATCATTTCCAAATCATAATTGACCCGCTCCTCCAAACGCTTCGCTTCAAGCATTAATCCTTCCTCTTCCAGCTGCGTTTTCCGTTGCATCAATTCATCTTGAATAGCCCAGATCGATTCTTTGAATTTTTCTTTCGGCGTGACGAAGAGATTTGCTGGAAAAAGAGCAAGATCTTCCATCTTGTTGAGCGTTTTCCCTGAAATAGGATCGATCTCACTCAGTTCATCAATTTCATCCCCAAAGAATGAAATCCGAATGGCATTATCCAAGTATGCCGGAAACACATCCACCGTATCACCTTTAACACGAAAGGTACCCCGTTTAAACTCTGTGGTCGTTCGCGAATATAAAATCTCCACCAGCTTATGCAGGAAAGCGTTTCTAGTGACAGTCATACCGACCCCAAAACGAAAGATAGACCGGGAGAAATCTTCCGGATTTCCCATACCGTAGATACAGGATACCGACGAGACGACAACAATATCACGCCGTCCCGACATCAATGACGACGTGGTTGCCAACCGCAGCTTTTCGATTTCCTCGTTAATCGCCAAATCCTTCTCGATGTAGGTATTTGTCGAAGCAATAAAAGCTTCGGGTTGATAATAATCGTAATAAGACACAAAATAGTTGACCGAGTTATTGGGAAAGAACTGTTTGAATTCACCGTACAACTGAGCCGCCAAAGTTTTATTGTGGCTTAAAATCAATGTCGGCTTTTGGGTTTCCTGAATCACATTGGCAACAGTAAAGGTTTTGCCCGATCCCGTTACCCCCAAAAGCGTCTGGTATTGCTCTGCCTGCTCTACCCCTGCTACCAACTGCTTAATTGCTTCTGGCTGATCGCCTGTGGGTTTGTACTCCGATGTCAATTCAAATTTCATATATTTCCTATTTCTTTAAGAAAACCATTCAGGCCTTTTCCAGCAAACATTGCACCACGAATTGCTTGAGCCCTAAGCTCAAAAACAGTTTTTGTAATCCGATGGTTTCAATCTGCTTCAAGACGATTTGTTGACCTGTGGTCCAGGCCATATCCTGCTATGGTCTTACACAAATTTACTAAAAATTTTACCATTTTAGCGCAAACTATAATAATACCATAGATGTTATTACTTTCAATTGATTATTTATTATCTTTAGCTTAACTGAACTAGCACACACGCCATGGTCACTATTCTATCTACCCAAAATAGCATTGCAAATCATTTTATTGCCGAACTGAGAGATATCACGATTCAACAGGATCGCATGCGCTTTCGTCGGAATCTGGAACGATTAGGTGAAATTTTCGCTTATGAAATCAGCAAGACGATGGCTTATAAACCTGTTGAAGTTGAAACTCCGTTAGGTGTGGCCAAAACCCATCTCTTGATGGAACAACCCGTACTCGCTACAATTCTGAGAGCGGGGCTTCCCTTTCATCAGGGACTTTTAAATGTATTTGATCATGCCGACAATACCTTCATTGCGGCCTATCGGCATACCAAAAAGAGCGGTGAGTTTGAAATTCATAAAGAATATGTCAATACACCAAACTTAGATAATCGTACAGTAATCATTGTAGACCCCATGTTGGCCACAGGAAAGAGCCTTGTATTATGCTGTAAGGATCTCCTGGCCGAATATGACATCAAGGAATTACACATTGTTGCAGCCATTGCATCCGAGGAAGGACTGAATCACGTTCAGGCTTTTGTACCTACGGCGCACATCTGGGTAGGTGACGTCGACCACGAACTGACCTCAAAAGCTTATATTGTACCTGGACTCGGTGATGCCGGAGACCTGGCCTACGGTGTAAAACATCATTAATGTGGATAAATTATTTAAAACTAAATTAACACTTAGATCATTGAAATTCAGTAAATTTATATCAATGATGAAGTTTAATTTTTTTATATCTAATCTATATCGCTATGAGATGGCAAAAATACAATGGCGAATCCATTCGCTCCACGATTTTCGATGCTGTTGAGGAAGTCATTAAACGAGAAGATGCCCTAGGGAATAAGCTCAAGGTTTATATAGGCACCGATTCCCAAGTCAAGAGAGGCATCATCGACTTCGCTACAGTCATCGTCTTTCTCCGGGAACATAAAGGTGGATTTATGTTTATCCAACGGGACAAAAGGCATCACCGAATGAGCATTAAAGAAAGGATGCTGCTCGAAGTCCAAAAATCCATCGATATAGCCTATCAACTCTGCCCCCTCCTCGAAAAACACAAAGTAGACCTCGAAGTCCACGCCGACATCAACACCAATCCAAATTTCCAGTCAAATGTTGCCCTGAAAGAAGCCATGGGGTATATTATGGGTATGGGGTTTGTTTTTAAGGCTAAGCCCGAGTCCTTTGCCAGTACCAATTGCGCGAATAAACAGGTTCAATAACGGACTATAGGGCAGACTTTGTATATTTAGGGTGTAATTTTTAATACACCACATGCAGGATTTTTTTCAGCAGATTGCGCGTCAATTTGCCCAGACCTCTTGGCTCGAATGGTTAGGTACGCTGACAGGCTTTCTTTGTGTCTATTTGGCCGCTAAACAAAATATATGGAACTGGCCAATCAGTATCATCAGCGTAGCGTCCTACGCGATTCTGTTTTATAATGCCAAACTGTACGGAGATACTGTACTACAGTTCTACTTCCTGTCCACAGCTGTGTACGGTTGGTATTATTGGATAAGACGAAAAGAAGAAAAAAAGAAACCTATCGTCAAAGCCAGCAATGGGCAGCTGCTCCTTTGCCTCCTGACAATCCTGATCCTAACACTATCAATCGGTTATCTCCTCGATAGCAAGACAAATTCCGATGTCCCTTATATTGACGCATTCTGCACCTCCGTAAGTTTTGTTGCTCAATTTCTGATGACGCGCAAAGTGCTTCAAAATTGGCTCTTATGGGTATTTGTGGATATTTGTTATATCCCGCTCTATATACACAAAGACCTTATGCTGACCGCAGTACTCTACCTTGTTTTCACGCTCATCGCTTGGAATGGCTATCGCGATTGGCAGAAAACCTATAAAAATTTTGCGTAATATTGCTTATCAAAACGATCGATGTGGGAAAAGATTTCATAAAAATTGCCGTTGTTGGCCCCGAGTCCACCGGAAAATCAACGATGGCACAATTTCTTGCCAAGGAATTTCAGACGGTATGCGTACCCGAGTATTCACGTTATTATTGCCAAAGCCTCAACAATAAATATACCCTGCAGGACGAAGTCAATATGTTTTATGGACAGGTAGCCCTAGAGGAAGCCCTGATCCCTTTAGCGCAAGACCAGCTCCTCATCTGTGACACCACCTTTCTTACGGTAAAAATTTGGTCAGATCATCTTTTCGGTCATACGCCGCAGGAAGTCACCGATAAAATTCAACAACATGTTTATGATCTCTATCTGCTGATGGATATCGATCTACCTTGGCAGGATGATCCACTACGGGATTTTCCAGAACAGCGCGAACACTTCATGGAGATCTGGAAAAGCGAATTGAACGCCATTAATGCGAATTACCGTCTTATTTCCGGGCTCGGCGACCAACGTCTTGAAAATGGACTTCATGCGGTAAAAGATTTTCTGACATTGATTTGAGACAAGTGTCTTGACGAAGCAGCCTTTTACAGCTATATTTGTAAGCATAAAGTATAGCTGTTGTTTATACGGACTAAGAATACTTGCCCAGCGACAGAAAGCTTTATAGAAACAATTAAAATAGAATATTAACATTTTACTTAAGAAATAATGTATCCAGAATATTTAGTAACTCCAATGCGTCAAGAGTTAGTTGATGCAGGATTCGAAGAATTAAAAACTCCTGAAGCAGTTGATCAGGCTATCGCATCAGAAGGAACTGTCTTTGTGGTTGTAAACTCTGTTTGTGGTTGCGCTGCAGCAAATGCACGCCCAGCTGCAAAAGCTGCTGTAAAAAATGAAAAACACCCAGCTAAATTGGTCACTGTTTTCGCAGGTATGGAAACTGATGCTGTAAACACTGCACGTAACTACATGTTGCCTTATCCGCCATCTTCACCAGCAATGGCTTTATTTAAAGACGGAAAATTGGTACACATGATTGAAAGACATATGATTGAAGGTCGCCCTGCACAAATGATTGCTGACAATTTAGTTGCAGCATTTGACGAGTACTGTTAATCACGTATTTTGATTTTTGAATTAAAAAGGCTGTCCAAGTTATTTGGATAGCCTTTTTTGCATTTGGATAATCCGTATTCGCATTACTTTTCCTTCAGGTTGCCTTTCACTACTTTACTGATAATCTACTGTCCCAATAATACGCGACAATTCAGCGCAGGTACTTCACGTAAAGCAATTCGATAAGTCAAAACCCCGAGTCCGCATCTCCAATAGATCTAGCCCCAAGCCTAGTTTCCGTTTATTCAAAGCTTTTTGCTATTTTTAGGTTATGAAAACCTTCCCAATCATCATTTTTTTGTTCTGCTTGACAATCATTTCATGTTCACCACAAACGAAAGTGGACCTCATTGTTTATCATGCGCAAATATATACTGTAGATTCGGCTTTTAGTATGGCACAAGCTTTTGCTGTCAAAGACGGTAAATTTATTGCCATCGGTTCCGATGAAGAAATACAGCGGAAGTACAAAGCAATAGAAAAAATTGATGCGCAGGGGAAGGCCATTTATCCGGGATTCTACGATGCTCATGCCCATTTATTTGACGAGGCCGAACTAATGGATCAAGTCGACCTAAACGGTAGCGATTCTTTCGAGGAGGTTATTCAACGTGTCAAAAACTACCAGCAAAAAAATCCGGACAAAACTTGGCTGATCGGTGGTGGCTGGGACCAAAATCGCTGGAAAGATAAAACTTTCCCAACCAAGGACCTACTCGACAAAGCTTTCCCAGATATCCCCGTCTACCTCATGCGTGTAGATTATCATGCGGCGGTAGCCAATTCCAAAGCGCTAGAATGGGCCAAATTAACCAGTATTCCGACGATTCGTGGCGGTGTGGTCGGCGGGAATAATAATATCCCCAATGGCCTCTTGATCGACAATGCAATGGATCTTGTCAATAAGACAATCCCGGTTCCGAGTGAGAAAGATTACTTAAGAATGCTCAAGCGAACGCAAGACTCCCTCCTTTCCGTCGGTCTAACCACTATTGTAGACGCAGGTTTATCAAAAGAAAGACTCGATCTCCTAAAAAAATACTATCGCGAAGGACAGTTGAAAATTAGAGATTATGCCATGATCCTCGGCAATCCCCAAAACATAAAGTCATTTATCGAACAGGGTTTCTATGAAACGGACCGTTTCGAGATCAAAGGATTTAAACTGCTCGCCGATGGTGCATTGGGATCTCGTGGCGCATGCCTCCTCGCACATTACCATGATGCCCCCACCCACGGCTTTCTCCTCCATAGCCCCCAGGAATACGAAGCCATGATCAAACAGATTGCCGAAAGTAAGTTTCAGGCAAATACCCATGCAATAGGCGATTCGGCCAATCGTATTATTCTGGATATCTATGGCAAATACCTCCACAATAATGGCGACCGTAGATGGCGCATCGAGCACGCCCAAATTATATCGCCTACAGATTTTGACAAGTTTCGAAAGTATCAAATCATACCATCTGTACAACCTACACACGCAACCTCCGATATGTACTGGGCCAAAGATCGACTTGGTGAAGAACGTATGAAAGGCGCTTACGCTTATAAGCGTCTGTTGGCAGAATATGGCAAACTCGCTTTGGGGAGTGACTTTCCGGTTGAACATTTTAACCCCATATATGGTTTCCACGCCGCTGTAGCACGTGTCGACAAAAAAGGCTATCCTAACCACGGGTTTCAGATGCAAGATGCCATAAGCCGTGAGGATGCCTTAAAAGGAATGACAATCTGGGCGGCATATTCTTGTTTTCAGGAGAAAAAACGAGGAAGTATCGAAGTGGGAAAAGATGCCGATTTTGTTATCCTCGAAAAGGATATCTTGAAAATTCCAAATGAGCAACTGCGAAATGTAAAAACAGAACGGACAGTAATTGCAGGTGAGACCCTGTTTAAAAGATAACAAGAACTGATATGCCTAGCCATACCCAATAAACTTATACCGCTAACGAAACAAGATAGCTAACAAAAGTATTGCTAACAAGTCAAACCTTTCTTAACCTGCATTAGCACAACCCTAGGGAGGATAATAACGAAAAGTTCAAATAAATTTTTAGAATTACGAATGTTTCGTATATTTACGATATAAACATATATTTATGAAATATTCATTATCAATCCTACTGTCTGTGGCCACGCAGCTATTATTTGCACAAGAGCGTACTCCTGCCATCGCTAAAGTACATTACGAATTCAAACATGTCAATGACAGTACCCAACGGGACCAATTTTTACGCGATGAAACAGTGGTTTACCTGAATCAGCAGGGCAGCTACTATACGTCATATTCATCCAAACGCATGCAGGAAGAGGTCAAAAAACAGATGGAAGATCCCGCATTTTCCGGCAATCTAACCCTTACTACGCGCTCCTCGCCCTCATCATCATCTTATCTAATCAACCCCGATCAAAATAAAATAACAGAGGTAATATCCGTTGCTAGTGACCATTTCTCCATTACTTCACCATATCCCACACAGGATTGGGAAATCTTGGGAGATCGTAAAGAAATCGGTGGTTACAATTGCCAAAATGCGAAGGCAACATTCAAAGGCCGCACCTATATCGCCTGGTTTACAACCGAACTTCCATTTTCCTATGGTCCCTGGAAACTCCATGGTCTACCCGGACTTATCCTTGACGCACGGGACACAAAAAATGAAGTGATTTTCGCTTACGCCGGATTCGATAAAATTGAAGATGGAAAAACATTTGTCGAACTGCCACAAAATACCATCGCAAGTACGGCAGATGAAGTAAAGAAGATTCAGGAAGCCTTTAAGGCCAATCCTCAAGCCTACATGCAAGCGCAATCCGGAAAGAATAGAGCCATCAATGTAGGCTCAAACGGAAACATCGTTGCCGTTCGAGCCGGTAATTCAGGTGGAAGCTCCCCTATTGGTGCTTTGGATCCATCCAAAATAAAAAGTTTCAATATTTCAAGAGACGATAAATACAAACCTTCGAAGGTTACCAATAATCCGATAGAGCTGACGCCTTAATGAAAGTATTTCTATGTTTATTTATAGTCGTTTTGCTTGGGCAAATAACCTTTGCCCAGCAAACGATTAGTGGAACGGTCCAAGTGGATAAGACACAGCATCCCGTACCCTTTGCCAGTGTCAACATCCTTTCAGACGGTAAAATCATCGCTTTCAAGCCGACAGATAAAGATGGGCGTTTCACAATCACATTGACAAAGGAATATGCGAGCCTTTACCTGCAGATCAATCACCTTACTTACGAAAAATTTGAACTCAAACTTGGCACACAGACATCCAATCTTCGGATCGCCCTCGTTCCAAAAACCAATCTGCTACAAGACGTCATTGTAAAGAGCAAACCTAAAGTGAGCCGTTCAAATGATACGATTTCCTACGACGTCGGATCTTTTGCCAAAGAGGAGGATCGCAATATAGGCGACGTAATCAAACGCCTTCCGGGCATGGAAGTTACCGAATCGGGGCTTATAAAATACCAGGATAAAACCGTTTCTAAACTTTACATTGACGGTGACGATCTGTTGGAAAATCGCTATGGTGTAGGTACACGGACAATCCCGCATAAAATGGTAAAGGACATTCAGGTGCTCGACAATCACGAACATTATAAGGTCCTTAAAAATAAAAGATTTACAGACGACGTCGCCATCAATCTCGTTATCAAAGAGGAAGCTAAGCTGAAGCTCACTGGACAGGCCAAAATTGGCGTCGGCACCCTCAATCTCTATGATCCTGAATTGAATTCAATCCTATTCAACAAGAAAGTAAAGATGCTGAATGTTCTCAACGGGAATAATACAGGTCATGATCTTTCCGGAGATATTATTGGAGCCTATCAATCCTCTTTACTGGCCAAGTTCGGCAGCTCGACTATCAACAATCTCCTGGCGACGAGCACAACAGGCAGTCCAAATATTCCTAAAAACAATTATTACTTCAACAATACCGGTTCACTGAACACCAATAACCAATACAATCTCAAGAATCTCTGGCAGCTAAAATCCAATATTCAGGTTCTATACGACAACGATAGGCAAAATAATGCCTCAAACACGCAATACCTGCTCGATGATGGTGACGTTTATTTTAATGAGCAAAATCACATGAAAACAGCGCGTTGGCTTGGCGTAGCCAGACTTTCGGCATCTACCAATACGGAAAAGAAATATGCGAGCAATACTTTATCATTTGAATATGAAAAAAAAGATATTACAGCATTGCTGGCAAACTCCTCAGGGCAGATCGAGCAGTTCCAAAAACACCACATCAAGGGATTCAGCAACTTGTTCAGCTATATACCCCAACTTAAAAACAATGACATTATTGCAATCAACTGGTCTTTAAATTATGGCAATAAACCGCAGACATTACAGATCTATCCCGGTGTTTTTCCAGAAATACTCAACGATAGCATTCCCTATAAAAGCAGCCGCCAGCAAATCGAAGTTCCTTCCTTTTTTACGGAGATCAGTACAGGTTATCGCTTCAATAAAGGCAGAATCAAACAATACTATCAAATTAGCTTCAATACAGATCGTCAACATTTCAACTCACTCCTTACCATAGTAGATAATGAGCAACGTGTTCGAACATTGGGCGATAATACCCGTAATAATCTGTATTGGAGCAGATCCCAAGCGTTTATTACACCGCAATATTCCTGGAAAACAAATCGATTTGAAACCCAGCTCGAGATCCCGATCACCTATTTGTTTACGCATTATGAAGATGTCAGCCATCAACTGGCCACGTCCAAAAATTCCATGCTGATCAATCCTAATTTAAAAGCAAGATGGCAGATTTCACAAGAAGACTATCTTCAATTTAACTATCAATTTGCGCAGGATATAGGCAATATTGAAGATATATACCGTGGTGCCGTATTACGGAACTATAGAATGCTTAGCCAAAATAATGCAGCGCTAAATGAATCCAAAAAACATACGTTTAATCTCAATTATAATTTGGCCCGCACCCTAAAAGTATTATTTGCAAATGCAGGTATTAGCTATACAAGATCGCTTTCCAACACGATGTTATCGTCCGTTATAAAAAATAACATCACCGAAAACATATTGGTCAATATGGATAACCTGCAAGATCGATGGTCATCTCAGATCGGATATGATAAATACATCTTCCCTTTGGCAAGTACCCTCAAACTAAAAGGAAGCATTTCTTACTTCAAATACAATCAATTGTTAAACAATGCGCTAGTGCCTACTCGAAGTATGAGCTATCTATTTCAGCCCAGTATTGAAGCTAAGGTATTTAAATCTTATAATATTTCCTATTCAGGACTATTCAATTGGAGCCGGAGCAAACAACAGGGCCTTGACAATGCGATCCAAAACAAAACTACCACCATGATGCATAACATAGGCTTTCCGGCCAGTCCCTTTAAAAATGGCTTTATGCGGCTAAACCTACGTAATCTTTCCACCTTTCAAACAAACATGAAGAATGCAAGTTATACCTTCATAGACTTTTTTACGCGCTATAAGATCAACAAGTGGAAAATGGATATCGAATTGGAAATGAATAATTTGGCCAATATCAAAAACTATCGCACCTACCTGATGACGGCCAATATGATTTCACAGAATGAATTTGAACTTCGCGGGAGAACAATTTTACTTCGTACAGTTTTCAACCTTTAAGACTCGAACCATCGGAAAGAAACAATTACGTTTTCTAGTGCTCGTCTATTGTTGTGCCCATAGACCAATCTCTTCCAATTGAAATCTCGCTATTTTAGCAGATTATCGATGATGAACAAGAGTAATAAGTTTTTCAACCCCTAGAGGCAAACCGTTTCATTTAAAAAAAAAATAGAAAAAAGAAGCCTGAGCAAAAAAATCACCCAGGCTTCTTTTTATATCTTGCGAAAAATATTCTTTGTTAAAAAACTTAGAAATGTTTTCTATTGCATATCAAATAAATGTTTCTCTGCATGGTAAGAAGAACGAACCAGCGGTCCAGACTCCACATACTTGAATCCCATTTCCAAACCAATTTTCTGATATTTCTCAAATTGTGCAGGCGTAATCCACTCGATTACAGGATGGTGAGCTTTGGTAGGCTGTAAATATTGCCCCAGTGTCAAAATATGTACCCCAACGTTATATAAATCTTGCATTGCCTCGATAACATCTTCCTCTGTTTCCCCTAAACCAAGCATAATTCCTGATTTTGTACGGAGTCCAGCTTCAGAAATCCGACGCAGACACTCAAGTGAACGATCATATTTAGCTTGAACGCGAACTTCTCTTGTCAAACGACGTACAGTTTCAAGGTTGTGCGAAACAACCTCGGGACGTACTGCGATCACGCGGTCCAAATTATCCCATTGTCCTTTAAAATCTGGCAAAAGTGTTTCTAAGGTTGTTTCTGGGCTTTCCCGACGAATGGCATTTATTGTCTCCGCCCATATTATCGAACCACCATCTTTTAGGTCATCACGATCCACCGAAGTGATCACACAGTGTTTTACCTGCATTAACTTGACAGAATTGGCAACACGATTAGGTTCATCCAGATCCACCGCCAAAGGACGACCTGTTGCTACCGCACAAAATGAACAAGAACGTGTACAGATATTTCCCAAAATCATGAAGGTTGCCGTTCCAGCCCCCCAACATTCGCCCATATTCGGGCAATTTCCACTCTCACAAATTGTATGTAATTTATGCTCGTCTACAAGACTTCTGACATGTCTATATTCTTTACCAACAGGCAATTTGACACGCAACCAATCAGGCTTGCGTTGTGCAGGAGTTGCCGGAATAACTGGAAGTTCAATCATACAACAAAGTTAAGGATTAAAAATGTAATTTCTAACCGTCAATTTGTTGGTTTTATATCATAAAAAATGAGCGATTGCCGTCAATAATAGAATTATGAAACAAAAATTAGGATATTTGTGTTGATTATCATTAATCTAATAACAAAACTATGCGACTGAGCCGATCTTTATCCATGTTGTTACTTGGGGGTGCAACCATTTTTACAGCACAAGCCCAAACCAACTTTGACATTATACCCAAACCTTCGAAAATCACCTTGGCTACTGGAACATACGCTATCCCTGCACATCTTCAGGTTATTGTTTCAGATGAATTTCAGGAGGCGACACAGTTACTTACTGAACACCCCGCCATCAAAAGCCTCACTGTCGAAGTACTCAAGAAAAATAAAAAAGGCCCTAAAGAAGGCTTTCGCATTATTAAAGCTGTCGATGCAGATAATCTGAGTAAGAACGCCTATTCCATTCAAATCGATGAAAAAGGCCTGCTACTCAGGGCTTGGAATGTACCTCAGGTGATCAATGGGATTTACACGCTGGTTCAATTAGGCTATCTACAAGCCGATCCAAGTAAAGTAGCCTATGCGACTATAGTCGATGAGCCTCGCTTTGCTTATCGTGGATTACACCTGGATGTATCGCGCCATTTTATGCCGCTATCTTTTGTAAAAAAGTATATCGACATCATGGCCATCTATAAGTTCAACAACTTTCATTGGCATTTAACCGATGGAGCGGGATGGCGATTGGAGATTAAGAAATACCCGGAATTAACACAAAAGGCGGCCTGGCGAACACATACCAGCTGGAAAGATTGGTGGAACAATGGTCGTCAATATGTAGAAAAAGGTACGCCAAATGCCAGCGGTGGATTCTACACACAGGAGGAAGCCCGCGAATTGGTCGATTATGCAGCCCGCAAAGGAATCAATGTTATTCCCGAAATAGAAATGCCCGGACATTCGGAAGAAGTATTGGCCGTGTATCCCGAACTCTCCTGTTCCGGAAAGCCCTATAGTCAGGGAGAATTCTGTATCGGCAATGAAAAAACCTTTGAATTTCTGAAAAATGTATTGGATGAAGTGCTTACAATATTCCCTTCCCAGTACATTCATATCGGTGGTGATGAGGCTGAGAAAAAGCATTGGGAAACCTGTCCAAAAGATCAGGCACTCATGCAGAAAGAAGGACTGAAATCTGTCGACGAACTGCAGAGCTATGCCATCAGACAAATGGATCAATACCTGCAATCTAAGGGTAGAAAACTGATCGGTTGGGACGAAATCCTACAAGGGGGACTTACCGAAGGAGCTACCGTCATGAGCTGGCGCGGTGAAGATGGCGGCATAAAGGCCGCAAATGCAGGCCACGATGTCATCATGACTCCCGGTTCACACCTCTATTTTGATTCTTATCAGACAGACCCTCGGACACAGCCTGAGGCCATCGGCGGTTACCTGACACTGGATAAGGTGTATTCATATGATCCTATTCCAGCGGCCATACAAGGAGATAAAGCCAAGCATATTCTCGGAGCACAAGCGAATATATGGACAGAATATGTTCCTACCACCGAACACCTTGAGTATATGGTATTCCCACGTGCACTGGCTTTAGCAGAGGTCAATTGGACCAATAAAGATGGGAAAAGTTGGACTGACTTTCAGCGAAGACTGCAATCTCATTATAAGCTTTTACAAGATCTGAACGTCAATTACTACCGTCCTTCCTTTAATGTCGCTTATACAGCAACATACAATGCAGCTAAAAACAACAATAAAATTACGCTGACAACCGAGCAACTAAAAACAGATCAGATCCGATATACCATTGATGGCAGTGAGCCTACAATCCAGTCTACGCCGTATACCGGACCATTTGAACTCAGCTCGACAGGCCATATCAATGCGGCTTATTTTCTAGATTCTATCAAAATTGGTCCAACCCTATCCTTTGATATTGACATTCATCGCGCTATCGGAAAAAAAGTAACGTACAACACAGCATGGTCGGGATATCCAGCACAAAAAGATTCTACCTTAACAAATGGAATCATGGGTGGACTTTCCTATCACGATGGCCAATGGCAAGGATTCACCAGTCCGATTGATGTGGTCGTGGATATGGAACGTAGAGAAGAAATACACCAGGTAGCCATGAATTTTATGCAGATGATTGGCCCGGGCGTTTACATGCCCGGAGAAATGGAAGTCCTGCTTTCGGATAATGGCCGTACCTTCAGATCGGTAGGAACAATCAAAAATGATATATCCGATAAAGAGTCCAAGTTGACTTTCAAAAGGTTTGAACTCAAACTTGACAAAGCACAGCAGGCGCGTTATATAAAGATCAAAGCCAGCAATCCTAAAAAAGGATACTTGTTTACAGACGAAATCATCGTTTATTAAACATATCTGGACAGTTTTCTAAACCTGCATGTTTTATTGACTTGTGGTTTCTCATTAAAGCATCAATGAGTTCAAAACTCACTGTTATCGGAAAACAATAACCTTCATGATTTCACAGCACCAATAGCTCTAAAATCATGAAGGTTCTATACTCGTTTTTGTTTTTCAGGACTACTTTTCCAACAAACGGCATTTAATTTTGAAATATTATTAAAATAAATACTTAATTTTCAAAATTTAAAATGTAACTTTGCACTCCGACAAAGCAGTCGGAATGACCCTTCCCCATGAGCTATTTTTGATTGTCTTTGCTCAGATTTACAATAGGAAATTTAATTTTTTGAACTAGATATAATGCCAAGAAACACTTCCATTAAGTCGGTTTTAATCATCGGATCAGGTCCCATCGTTATCGGTCAAGCTTGTGAATTTGATTATTCTGGATCTCAAGCATCCCTTTCATTGAAAGAAGAAGGTATTGAAGTATCCATCATCAACTCAAACCCTGCAACAATCATGACGGACAAAGTTGTTGCGGACAATGTCTACTTACTTCCATTAACTTGCGAAAGTATTGAAGAAATTTTGCAAAAACACAACATTGACGCTGTACTTCCTACCATGGGTGGCCAAACGGCTTTGAACTTATGTATCGAAGCTTCCAACCTAGGCCTTTGGGAAAAATACAATGTAAAAGTTATCGGTGTTGATGTTGCTGCCATTGAAAAAACTGAAAACCGCGAAGAATTCCGTCAATTAATGGTTGATATCGGTGTGGGCGTTGCAACATCCAAAATTGCAAACTCATTCCTTGAAGGTAAAGAAGCGGCACAAGAGATTGGCTATCCGCTTGTTATACGTCCATCTTATACCCTTGCAGGTACAGGAGGTGGATTTGTTCACAGAAAAGAAGATTTTGACGCAGCCTTAAATAGAGGTTTACATGCATCACCAACACATGAAGTTTTGGTTGAACAAGCTGTATTGGGCTGGAAAGAATTTGAGTTGGAATTACTTCGCGATACCAATGACAATGTTATCATCATCTGTACTATTGAAAACTTTGATCCAATGGGTATCCACACTGGAGACTCGATCACTGTTGCACCAGGCATGACATTATCAGACAAATGTTATCAAGATATGCGTAATCAGGCTATCCTGATGATGCGTTCAATTGGTACATTTGCGGGTGGTTGTAACGTTCAGTTCTCTGTAAACCCAGAAAACGAAGAGATCATCGCCATCGAAATCAATCCACGTGTATCACGCTCTTCCGCTTTAGCATCGAAAGCAACGGGTTATCCAATTGCGAAGATTGCAGCTAAACTGGCGATCGGTTACAACTTAGATGAATTACAAAATCAGATCACAAAGACAACATCCGCATATTTTGAACCAACATTGGATTATGTGATTGTTAAGATCCCTCGTTTCAACTTCGATAAATTCAAAGGAGCAAACAAGGAATTAGGTCTACAGATGAAAGCGGTAGGTGAAGTAATGGCAATCGGCCGTACATTTATCGAAGCTTTACAGAAAGCATGTCAATCCTTAGAGACTGGCCGCGCTGGTTTAGGCGCTGATGGTCGTCAATGGAGAAACCTTGACGAAATCATGGATAGTTTGGAACATCCAAGTGGTGACCGCTTATTCCATATCAAAGATGCTTTCGAATTAGGCGTTCCTTTGGAATCTATCCGTAAGGCAACACGTATCGACAAATGGTTCTTAGTACAAATCCAAGAGTTGGTACACCTTGAGCAAGAATTACGTCGTTATCAATTGAATAATATTCCACGCGACTTCTTCATGACCTTAAAACAAAAAGGTTATTCAGATGTGCAAATCGCATGGTTATTAGGAAATGTAACCGAGGATCAAGTTTACGATCGTCGTAAGGAGTTAGGCATCAACCGTGTTTACAAAATGGTCGATACTTGTGCTGCAGAATTCCCTGCACAAACACCATACTACTATTCGACGTTCGAAGAAGAAAACGAATCCATCTCTTCAGATAAAAAGAAAATCATCGTTTTAGGTTCTGGTCCAAACCGTATTGGTCAAGGTATCGAGTTCGATTACTCTTGTGTACACGGCTTATTGGCGGCTAAAGAATGTGGTTACGAAGCGATTATGGTTAACTGTAACCCGGAGACTGTATCGACAGACTTCAATATGGCTGACAAATTATACTTCGAACCCGTATTCTGGGAACACGTACGTGAGATCATCGAATTAGAAAAACCCGAAGGTGTTATCGTTCAGTTGGGTGGACAAACGGCTCTTAAAATGGCTGAGCGTCTAGAGCAACTTGGCGTAAAAATCATCGGTACTTCATTTGAGAACATGGACTTGGCAGAAGACCGTGGCCGTTTCTCCGATCTATTGAAAGAATTAGAAATTCCATATCCAAGATACGGTGTCGCAACTTCAGCAGAAGAAGCATTACAAGTTGCAAACGAAGTTGGCTATCCAGTATTGGTTCGTCCTTCGTACGTATTGGGTGGACAAGGCATGAGCATTGTCATCAACGATGAAGATTTAGAAAAAGCTGTCGTCAACTTATTGAAAAACCTTCCTGGAAATCATATTCTGATTGACCACTTCCTGGATCGTGCAGAAGAAGCTGAATCAGATTCAATCTGTGATGGTGAAGATGTACACATCATTGGTATGATGGAACACATCGAGCCTGCAGGTATCCACTCTGGCGACTCATCGGCAGTATTGCCTCCATTTGGCCTTTCACAAGCTGTTCAGGACAAAATGGAAGAATACTCTATTAAGCTAGCAAAAGCGTTGAAGGTAAGAGGTCTATTAAACATTCAGTTTGCTGTCAAAGGTGAAAATGTGTATGTTATCGAGGCTAATCCACGTGCATCACGTACAGTTCCTTTCATTGCTAAAGCATATGATGTTCCTTACATCAATATCGCAACTAAAGTCATGTTAGGTGTCAATAAGTTGAAAGACTTTACGATTGAACGTAAATTACAGGGATACGCGATTAAAGAACCTGTATTCTCTTTCAACAAATTCCCTGAAGTAGACAAGCAATTAGGCCCTGAAATGAAATCAACTGGTGAAGCAATTCGCTTTATCAAAGATCTTCACGATCCTTATTTCAGAGAATTGTACAATCAAAAATCAATGTTTTTGAATGCACAATAAGGCATATCAATCAAATAGAAAAGGCTTGCAAATGCAAGCCTTTTCTATTTGATATCTTTCACACAGCGAAATCCAACATTATTTGTAGGACTGTTGACCTCCCCTTTTCCTCTGCTTCCGGCTTTATACCTTTCACAATATTGATCGTTGCAAAGAAATGACCCGCCCCGTTGAACGCGTTTTTCGAGGTTTGGCTCCTGCGGATCATAAGAATCCTGTGGTCCTTTGGGATTCACTGCTGTACTATGCTGATAGTAATCGGGCCTATAAAAATCAGCACACCATTCCCACACATTCCCTTCCATATCATACAGTCCCAATGCATTTGCCTGAAATGATTTTACAGGTGCAGCCCCCTCAAACCCATCTTCCTTTGAATCTTGCACAGGAAATTTTCCCTGATAAATATTTGCGGTCCATTTACCATTAGGCTTCAAGTCCTTTCCCCAATAATACAAGTCGTCGTTTGCATCATTACTTCCCCTAGCCGCATATTCCCATTCCGCTTCTGTCGGCAGTCGTTTGCCCGCCCACTTCGCATAGGCTGCGGCATCTTCATAGGCAACCTGAACAACGGGATAATTCATTTTGTCCTTTATTGAGCTATTCGGTCCCTCGGGATGTTGCCAGTTAGCACCAGGGACATACTCCCACCACATCAGGTAATTATTTAATGAATTGAGTTCTTTGGGCTTAGAGAACACAGCCGATCCCGGGACTAACATCTTGGGATCCACCCCCGGAAAATCTTTCGGATCCAACTCCCGCTCAGCAACAGTTACATAACCCGTCTCCTTTACAAACTGCGCAAACTGTGCATTTGTGACCTCATGTTCATCCATATAAAATGAATTTAGTTCAACCTGATGTAGGGGCTTACTATCTTCAAAATTTGAACTTCCCATTAGAAATTTGCCCCCTTCGACCAATATCATTTTGTCCGCATTCTTGCTTTTTAGCTGGGCAATTTGGGATTTTATCATACCAGCGCGCGTAGGTATATTTTCCCCAACACAACAGGAAAGTGTATCCTTAGTGGAAAATAACGATAAACAGGTAATTAGAGTCAGATTGAATAACATAATTAAAGATAAACATAAAAGGGGAACAATAAAAAGTTCCCCTTCAATAAGTCATTTTATATAGGAGGGCTATACGCCCAATTGTATATTTTCTTTTTTCGCTGATCTCGAACGGATAGGCGTATTTCCGCCACCTTTTAACGTGATTTCTACCGGCGTATTATTTTTCCATGCACCTTTTGTGAAATCCGGTACATCAACTGTTTTACAGTTCTTTTCGACAGATTCGAAACTCAACGGTACGATACAGCTCCATGAAGCAGCGTCATAGACATCCTGATCCAAAGGTAATCCATTGCGCAAACAATCAATTAGACGCCAGTCCATCATAAAATCCATCCCACCGTGTCCACCGACCTGCTTTGCCTGCTCACCAATATATTTTACCAATTCTGGGGTGTATTTATCATACAGTTCTTTCAATTTCTGTTCTGTAATGAATTCATGACCAAAAGCAATATTCTCCGTAGGATACTTTTGTGCAAACCCTTTGGTACCACTCAGTGTATGTAGCCTAGAATAAGGTCTAGGAGAAGTAACATCATGCTGCAACATAATCGTTTTCCCTTTGGCCGTACGGATAAGCGTTGTATTCATATTACCACGGTATTTCTTTCCTACAAATTCCTGAAAAAAAGAATCCTTAGCGGCTAACTCTTTCGCTTTTTCTCCCATCATAAAATCACTGGAAGACATCGCCACAAGATGATCCATTTTATCCCCTCTATTGATATTTAAGCATTGTGCCACAGGTCCAAGTCCATGTGTAGGGTACAGATTTCCATTTAGTTTTATATTTTCTCTTAGGCGCCACATGTTATCATAGCCATTTTTTGCAAAGTTAAGATCAAGCAAATCGTGAATATAAGCACCTTCAGCGTGAACGAGCTCGCCAAACAAGCCTTGGCGCACCATATTCAATGTCAGCATTTCGAAGAAATCATAACAGCAGTTCTCCAGCATCATACAATGCTTTTTAGTTGCCTCGGATGTTTTTACCACCTCCCAACAATCCTTGATTGTCAAAGCGATCGGGACTTCACAAGCCACGTGATTACCCGCTTTCATCGCCGCAATACTCATCGGACTATGATAATCCCAAGGCGTACAAATATAGACCAGATCAAGCTTCTCTTCTTTCAACAAGGATTTCCAGCCATCTTCACCTGAATACGCTTTAGGAGCTGCTAGACCTTTCGATGTAACAATTTTTGTTGCGCGCTCCACCCGGTCTGGATGCTTGTCACAAAGTGCGACAATTTCGCATCCCTCAATAAAGGACAAGCGTTCAACAGCACCAGGACCGCGCATACCCAATCCTATCACCGCTACTCTGACTTTATCGATTTTTGGAGCTGCATATCCAGACATATTAAACGACGCGGCTGCCGTATTGGCATTGACCAGAGTAGGGAGTGAAACAGCCAGCGATGACAATATTCCGGCTTTTTTAAGAAAATCTCTTCTAGAATCCATAATTTAAAGTTCATATAAATTTAAAGGGACCAATTGGTCCCTCTAAAAAATCACCTATTTTAAAACAAACTAAACAGTCAATAGAAAAAATCCTTTTGGATCGGATTTTATAGTTGGTTCTATTTAAAGAACTTAATCTCTATAACAATAATATAACACTTTTTTCTAAATAAAAAATGAAACTTGAAAGCAATCGTTTGCTTAATCTACACAAACGATTGCTTAAATTTTTATCTTCGTTGTTTTTCAATCGATATTCTGCAGCCACAGAGTTTTTAATAATGAAATTCCGAGTAGAATAATGGCATTGCTACAATATAATCCAGCAATGATTACTAATGAATGCCGAGCTGCATTTGTTATCGTTAAGCAATTGTAACTTCACAGAGGCCTAGCTAGAAGTATAATGTTATCGGGTTCCTGATCGGGATATGTAGATGAGAAATAGTATGTGGATACAATGATATCTGCCTTATTAAGCTTAATAATAGTGTAGAATGACCGTATAACATATGAATTTTATAGCAAGAACTATAGCCACTCACTGTATAATTCGCAACAGTTGGATAGCCTATAAGGAAAGTAAACTCAAGCAACGTACTGCGATAACCAATAGGCGGAGGATATGCAATAGCATTGTACGGGGAAGTACAGGCAGGTAGCTAAACGAAAGAAGCCCTGACTGTTTCCAGCAAGGGCTT